>CAZVZI010000009.1:6060-15892 GCA_964631455.1 uncultured Thermodesulfobacteriota bacterium
AAAGCCGGGAAGGATGCACTTTGTAAGGGCGATAGTTGAACAGAAGAACGGCCGGTTTTATGCCACGCCGCTGGAAGGACAAGGCTCAGGCATATTAAGCGCTATGGTAAAGGCAAATTGTCTTATCATACTTCCTGAGAATGTGAAAGATGTGGAAAAAGACAGCAAGGTAAAGGTTCAACCTTTTGACGAAGGTTTTTTGTATCAGGATAAGCCGGGATACTGAAGGCAGTCGTATTTTTTAAAAGAAACCCTCCAAACCTATTGGCATGAAAGTTATTTTCCCCGCTTCACAGAAAGCCTCTTCAAGTAATTATCATATTGCAAATTTCCTTTGGTTGTTTTAAGTTATGGCTTATAACATACTTGTAACAACCGAAGCGACAGATGCCCTCGCCCTTTGCGGGAGAGAGTCGGGAACCTATTCCCCTCTTATTTTAAGAGGGAGCAGGGGGCGTTATGATTGGGGAGAGAATTAGGAATTTTGTCCCCGGAATTCATCCACTATTTTCTATCCCGGTCCTTGTCGAAAAAGAAGGCGGCAAATATTATATTTGCCCTGCTGATCCTGAGATACAGCCCAACCTTAGCGTACTTGAACCTCTTAAGGGATTTGGAGAAGAGCGGCTCTTGCAGGCGATGGAGGAGTTTGGCCGTTATGCAGGCGATGGAAAATTTACCTTACCAATCGGAGACAAAAAAGTTTTCTCCGATTTATGGAGCAGCGTCTGAGGAACATCTGGTGTCGCGTCTACACTCTTGACAAATGAGCAAGATTCGGCGGCATTGAAAGCCCTGCGTTTCTTGCGGCAAGAGGCGAGAAGGCTGATTGAGGGGACAATGAGGTTTGTATGGAAAGATTGAGTTTATTGCATGCCAATGCCCATTATAAAGAATGGCTTTCTGAGATAAAGCGAAAGGTACGTGATGCTCAGATTAAAGCGGCGCTTGCGGTAAACAAAGAGTTGCTGATCTTTTACTGGGAGTTGGGCGCTGATATTGTTGAAAAGCAAACTCATGTCAAATGGGGGACAGGGTTTCTTTCTCAACTCAGCAAGGACTTGATGTCCGAATTCCCCGATATGAAAGGGTTTTCAAAAAGAAATCTTGAACTTATCCGACAATGGTATTTATTTTATAGTCGGCAAAAGACAATTGGGAAACAGGCTGTTGCCCAATTTGCGAAACAGGTTGTTTCGCAAATTACTCGGATTCCATGGGGGCACAACATTGCCATTATCTCCAAATGCAAAAGCATGGATGAAGCCTTATATTATGTCCAGAATACGCTGGCGCATAACTGGAGCCGCAGTGTATTAGTCCATCAGATTGAAAGCGGCCTTTATCAACGAGAAGGAAAAGCCGTCACTAATTTTGCCCTGACACTGCCTAAACCGCAGTCTGACCTTGCAATCCAAACTATCAAAGACCCTTATATCTTTGACTTTCTTGCCATGAGCAAGGACTATGATGAGCTGGAACTGGAAAAAACCCTTGTAAACCATATAACCCATTTTCTGCTTGAACTTGGAGCCGGTTTCGCTTATATAGGCCGTCAGGTTCCAGTGCAGGTTGGTGAAAGAGACTTTTTTATTGATCTCCTTTTCTATCATACCCGACTGCACTGCTACGTGGTTATTGAACTGAAGACCGTAGACTTTGAACCGGAACATGCAGGCAAGCTCAACTTTTATATAAAAACGATAGACGAACAGCTCCGCAAGAAAGGCGATCACCCGACCATCGGTATCCTGCTTTGCAAGAGTAAGGATAAACTGGTGGCAGAATATGCTCTGAGCGACATTCAAAAGCCGATTGGCGTATCAGAATATCAGTTGACCCAATCCTTGCCTGAAAACCTTAAATCCAGCCTGCCGAGCATTGAAGAGATAGAGGCAGAGTTGTCGGGAGGCGGCAATGAGTAATATCCCCAAGGGTTTCAGAAGACGGAAGTTAGGTTATTCCGATGAATTCCGTTGACATGATACTGAATTTCCTGTGAGGGAAGGGAAAAACGGCATGAAAGCCCTGCGGTCCTTGTGGCAAGAGGCGGAAAGACGGATTGAGCAAGATTTCAAAGGACAATTTACCTGATTAAGTGATTTTGGTATGATATTCTTATAATCAGCAACTATAAAAAGGAGGTGAACAATGTCTTCACTATTACAGGAAGTTGCAACCAAGGCTCATAATCTGTCTCCTGATGAACGCGCGGAGCTGGCCCACGACCTTATTGTAAGCCTGGATGAGACTTCAGATACTGAATTTGAGGCGGCCTGGGATACGGAGATTGAAAGACGTGTAAAGGAAATTAAAAGCGGCAAAGCAAAAGGCAGACTGGCAGAGGAGATACTGGCCGAGATGCGATGCTTAAACTACGGAGGCTTATTAAATGTTTAAGACTATAGAGTGGAAAAACAATAGCGTGGTGATGATAGACCAGAGGTTGCTGCCGACGGAGGAGGTCTACAGGACATATACGGACTTCCTTGATGTAGCAGAGGCGATACGGGAAATGGTTGTAAGGGGCGCGCCTGCCATAGGCGTTGCAGCGGCAATGGGGGTTGCACTTGGCGCTCTTCAGATAAACGAAAAAGAGCGCAAGGGGTTTGCAAAAGAGTTTGAAAAGGTCTGCAAGGTTATAGGCAGCACACGTCCGACAGCGGTAAACCTTTTCTGGGCCATTGAAAGGATGAAAAGGGTTTTGAAACAAAACCCTAAATCCGGCGTTGATGAATTAAAACAACTGCTCATTCAAGAGGCAAAGGATATTCATAAACAAGATATTGATATAAACAAACGGATGGGAAAACACGGAAGCAAGTTGATAAAAAACAGGGCGACCATCCTTACCCACTGTAATGCGGGCGCGCTTGCAACCGCGGGCTACGGCACAGCCCTTGGCGTAATAAGGGCGGCGGTTGAAGACGGAAAAAAGGTAAAGGTCTTTGCGGATGAGACAAGGCCGTTTTTGCAGGGCTCAAGGCTTACCGCATGGGAGCTTATGAAGGACGGCATAGATACGACTCTTATAACCGACAACATGGCAGGCTATATCATGAAAAAGGGACTTATAGATGCTGTTATTGTAGGCGCCGACAGGATTGCAGCCAATGGAGACACTGCAAACAAGATAGGGACATATTCCGTTGCGGTTCTGGCAAAAGAGCATAAGATACCGTTCTATGTTGCAGCGCCGATATCCACTATAGATTTAAAAATTAAAAGCGGGGAAAAAATTCCGATTGAAGAAAGGGATATAAGAGAGGTGACTCACATAAAAGACATTCCCATTGCCCCGAATGGCATAAAGATAAAAAACCCTGCATTTGATGTAACGCCTAATAAATTTATAACAGCCATAATCACGGAAAAAGGCGTCGCTAAAAAACCGTTCCAAAAGAGCCTTAAAAGATTGGCAAGCGGCAGATAGATTATTCCCTTATCTGCCCCTCGCCATAAATGATAAATTTCTGTGTCGTAAGTTCTTCAAGCCCCATTGGGCCGAAGGCATGGATTTTGGTTGTTAGGTGTTTTTTCTTGCAATTGCTTTTTCAATAAGTTTCTTTACAAATTCAGGAATTGTCTGTCCCGACATTGTAGCATCACTTTTAAGCTTTTCGTATTTTTCCACTTCTTTGTCTTGCCATATCAAATCAAGCCGCCTAATCTGGCGCATTGCAACATGAGAATAATCTTCGGGATATGCCCAATAGCAAGAAAGACAAATTTTCTTCTTTTTCAGTGTTTGCCAATTCTCGCAGTGTTCGCATGACCAAGATTTTGCGCGATTTGCAGAAGCCGAAAGCAACATAAAGTCATCAGGATTTTGTTTGATGTCTTCGCCGTCTCCGCCAACCTCGTAAGGAACACGATGGTCTATCTGAAGCGCGCTTTCATTCATACTTTCAAGATAGATGAAACATTTACAGCCATACTTCTCTACAAGATATTCTTTGATCTTTTTTGAAAGGCCGGTTCGACCGGATAGCTTTCTGAATTTTTTCTTGCTTGTATCTCCGAAGCGATATGCTGCAATCTTTCTGCCGTCAGAACCTGTTACACGGAAAGTCTCAAGCGGAATGCCATGTTCGCGCACACCCCGAACCGCTCTCGGCGGATGATTATATCCGTATTTCTCCTTCAATTCTTCTGTCGTGATATGTCCATGTTTCAAAATATGATCAATAACTGTCTTGGGACGTTTTGCAGTAACAGACCTGCAAAAATTAAGAAATTCTTTTGGATATTTTTGCGGCATACTGTTCTTGCGCCTTCATCAAAACAAGCTGTTCTGTTTCTCGCCGCCTATGGAAATACGGTGAAGCTTCAACCTCGGCGGCTAATCGCGGGGATAAATATAAAGATTCAACCGTAACAGCATTACGGCCAAGCAATGTTGCCTGAGAAGAACGTCCTGCCTCCAACTCAATTAGCGTAAGAGAAAGGCTATCGGGCAGACGATTGCCGAAGGTCTTATTTCCTGTTCGTCCGTCGTAGCTGACTACATAACGAATCTGGTGGTTATTCAATTCTGATAATGCAGTTACAAACTTTTCATAAGATATACCTGAAAAATAGCGCGAATCTCTATCGCCGCATACCCCCTGATATGGAGGGTCCATATAAACAACATCGTCTTCATTGACATCTGATAGAACATCTTTGTAATCAAGTGACGATATAATGGATTTCCCTTTTAAGAGGGCGGAAACTCCAAATATATTTTCTCTCATTGTTTCCGGTTGCGTGCCATGCCGTCGCTTGTCAGGGCTTTGATTAAACAGCCCTTCGGTATTGTAGCGTACAGAGCCTTTTGCGCAACGCGCAAGCAAATAAAGGAATAATCTGGGGTCTCCCGTTCGGTTGAAATCTTCTCTAACACGATAATAATGTTCTAATGAGTCATCATGCTGCTGATTCCATATTGTTTCGTAATAATCGGCTATTTCTACAGGGCGGTTAATAATTAAGCCAACCAATTCGGCAAGGGATTTGTTTAAGTCATTTATCCAGTAGAAATCGGCTTTTGCCCTTGCGGCGCACGCTATTGAAATTGCCGCTGTGCCGGCAAATGGTTCTACCAGTCTTGGAAATTTAACAGGCAAATAGCGGAGAATGATTGACGCAAGGCTTCGCTTGCTGCCCTGATATTGTATCGGATGCGGAAGTTTCATGTTGTCAATTCAATTGCGCCTCGTTCAACTCCGGCACATTGTTAGGCATCTCCTTTCTATCTTGCCTGCTGCGTCCTACTTACTCCCTCACCTGCCCCTCGCCGTAAATTATAAATTTCTGCGTTGTAAGCTCAAGAAGCCCCATGGGGCCGAAGGCGTGAATTTTTGTTGTTGATATGCCTATCTCTGCGCCGAGGCCGAGCTGGAAGCCGTCCGAAAATCTTGTGGAGGCATTGACCAATACGGTGGATGAGTTCACCTCTCTCAGAAACCTCTGGCTGTTGGAATAATCCTTTGTAATTATAGACTCAGTATGCAGCGAGCCGTATTTTGCAATGTGGGCTATTGCCTCATCCATATTCTTCACAATCTTTATTGCCAGAATCAAATCCAGATATTCAGCAGACCAGTCCTCTTCTGCCGCAGCTTTTGCATACGGTAAAATCTTTTTCACCTCAATGCAGCCTCTTATTTCAACATGGGCATCTTGATATTTCTTCCCCATTTCCGGCAAAAAATCTTTTGCAATTTTTTTATGAACCAGAAGCGTCTCCATCGCATTGCAAACGCCAGGCCTTTGAACCTTTGCGTTAAAACATATCTTTTCCGCCATATCCAAGTCTGCAAATTCATCAACAAATATGTGGCAGACACCTTTATAATGCTTGATTACAGGGATTTTGGAGTTGTCCACGACAAATCTTATAAGACCCTCTCCGCCCCTTGGAATGATGAGGTCAATATATTCCTCAAGCTTGAGCATCTCAAGAACAGCTTCTCTTTCCGTTGTAGGCACAACCTGAACCGCAGCATCCGGGATGCCCTCTTTTTTGCATGCATCCTGCAAAACCTTTGCTATGGCAAGATTTGAATTTATGGCCTCAGAGCCGCCTCTTAATATCACCGCATTGCCTGATTTAAGGCAAAGCGCAGCCGCATCCGCAGTAACATTAGGCCTCGCCTCATAGATTATGCCGATAACGCCAAGGGGTATCCTCATCTTCCCGACAAGAAGCCCGTTGGGCCTTTTCCACATATTAGAAATCCCGCCAACAGGGTCGGCCAGGGCTGCAACCTCTCTTATGCCGTCGGACATGGTCTTTAAAACCTTGTCGCTTACGGTAAGTCTGTCTATCATGGCCTTTGACAGGCCTTTGCCCTCCGCATTTATAATATCTTTCTTATTTGCCTTTTTTATTTCATCCGCATTCTTTAAAAGCTCATCCGCCATTCTTAAAAGGGCCTTGTTTTTGGCATCACTGTTCAGGTTGGCGAGCTTTAAAGACGCCTCGCGCGCGGCTTTTGCTATCTCAACCATTTCAGATTTTATGGACATAAAATATCTCCTTAACCCATTGCCCCGGAAAGGGGCCTTCCTGCAAGCAGATGCATATGCAGATGAAAAACCGTCTGGCCGCCCTCGCTGTTTGTATTTATAACAACCCTGAAACCCTTTTTGCCGATGCCCAGTTTTTCGGCTATTTGATTAGCCATTGAAAGCATATCGCCAAGCAGACTTTTGTCTTTGCATTCCAAGATGGTTGAGTAATGTTTTTTTGGTATTATCAGGATATGCACCGGCGCTTGTGGATTTATATCCTTTATTGCAATCAAAGTGTCATTTTCCAGCACTGTGGCTGACGGTATATCTTTTTTTGCTATCTTGCAGAATATGCAATCCATGTTAACCCCCTTTTTTTCTTGACGCCTTTTCTTCAATGCCCGATACGCCGGACCTTCTTTTCAATTCACTTATTATCTCATGCAAAGAAATATCCTTTTGCCCAAGCAAAACAAAAGCATGAAACAAGAGGTCTGCCATCTCGTGGATAATCTCCTCCCTCTTTTCGCTTTTCGAAGCCTCAATAAGCTCAAACGATTCCTCTTTCACCTTCTCTAATATTTTATCCAGGCCTTTTGCATATAGAGAAGCTACATAGGATTTTTCCGGCGAGACATTTTTTCTTTGTTTAATAGTCTCAAAAAGTTCTGATAATACTTTCAACTCCGCCGATTCCCGATTCCCTTTATCAAGCCTTCTAAAAAAACAGCTTCTCTCTCCTGTGTGGCATGCAACCCCTGTCTGATTTATCTTTAAAAGAACCGTATCTTCGTCGCAATCATAGTAAACAGCCTTAATCTCCTGAAAATTTCCAGAGGTCTCGCCTTTGAGCCACAACTTATTCCTTGAGCGGCTGAAATAATGCGCCTTGCCTGTTGACAAGGTTTTTTCCAGCGCTTCTCTGTTCATATACGCCATCATAAGGACTTCGCCGGTAAAATAATTCTGCGCAATTGCAGGGACAAGGCCTTTTTCATCAAACTTTACGCCGCTTATATCAAACATTTTTCTTCCTTGTGAACAATTCTTTATGTTTGGCAAGATAATAAACAATTGCGACATTTAATATCAAGATGCCTATACGAATTACAGTCTGCTCTTGAATAATCTCATATATTTCAAAGGGAATTAAAAGAGAGGTCGCAATCACAGTCAGCCATTCCGCCCACCTCCTTCTCTTGTGCAGGCCGTAGGCCATTGCAAGATTCAGCGATGCATAAGAAACCATACCGATAGAAACTCCAATAATCGTTCCGTTTTCAATCATGCCTATTTTGTCTATAATGGCCTCAATATAGTAGTTATCCATATCAAGATTGAAAAAGGCGACGAGCTTGTCTGCAAATTCTTCCATATCCTTATTTATAAGGCTTATAACGCCAAACGATAAAAGAGAGGCAATTATTCCCAGCGTGAATTTTTCAATGATGATAAGTTTTAGAAATGTTTCGTTTTTTTTCATTGCCTGCTGTTCCAGACCCTCCAGCGCCAAAAAAATTTTGGTGTGAGGACATGCTTATTATTTATAAGGTTTTACGGCTTAAAAGTAAAGCGGAAAGCATGATTTGGGGTTGGACTTATTGCAGACTTGCCAAAACAATTAAAACAAACAAGATATACAAAACTCCGTTAACAATAAGCAGCGGAGGTGTTATCTTTATTTTTCCGGCAACTAAAAGGTATATCCAGCCGCCGGCCAGAAGGGTAATGATGCTGCTTGAAGTAACTGTAAGATTTATTGTCCACGGTGTAAGGAATATGCCTATTGCAGGAAGAAGGCTTCCCTGAAACACCATTGCGCCTGTAATGTTCCCTACTGCCAGGGTATCCTTTCCCTGTCTTATCCATGTGATGCTGTTTACCTTCTCAGGAAGCTCGGTCGCAATCGGCACAATCAAAAGCGAAAGGGCAATGACCGGAATATGGAGGGCTTCCGCAAGATGCTCAATGCCTACGACAAACCCCTTTGCCCCGGCTATAATAAGGCCTAGCGCAATCAAAAGCTGGATGACAACAAATACCATGTGGTCTTTGAATATGGCAGACAGATAAAGGGTTTTACTCTCTTCTGTAGTATGGCCGTCTTTTACAAGCGCCTTGCTCGCCTTTATGGTTTCCAATACATAATAAAAGTATGTGAGTACCAGCACAACCGCCACAAAGATGCGCAAGAGCCTCCATGCCGGAGGCGTGAATGCCACAAGAAATGCCAGTGAAAAAACAAACAGGAAAAATTCAAGGTCGCGTTTTAGGCCGGAACGTTCAGGATGCACAACCGTTTTCTTTCTTCTATGTCTGAATACCCATGCGGCGCCGCCCACAAGGAACATCGCAATAGTAGAAAGCATGAATGGCGCGCCAAGTATGGCGCCAACGCCAACCTCCTCGCTGATTTTCTGCGAGTTCCCGGCAAATATGGCAACCAGAGGCACCATTGTTTCAGGCAGGGCGGTGCCAACTGCCGCAAATATGCTCCCTGTAACGCCTTCTGAAAATTTAAGTTTTGCGCCAAGGGATTCAATGGCATTGGTGAATATCTCAGCCGCGATTACAATAACGATGAGAGAGATTGCGAGTATAATGAGGTCTTGGGTCATTGGCTATGCGCTCTCTATAAATATCTGGTCAGGGTCTTCAAGATACTGAATTATCTTATTCAAAAACTGAGCTGCCTCGGCTCCGTCAATGACGCGATGGTCAAAGGTCAGGGAGAGGGAAAGGATCTTTCTTATAACAATCTGGCCGTCCTTTACCCACGGCCTGTCCGAAATCTTTCCCGTGCCGAGGATTGCCACATCAGGATAGTTTATAATGGGCGTCGCATAAGTGCCGCCGAATGAGCCGAAGTTGGAGATCGTGAATGTGCTTCCCTTGAGCTCCTCCAGTTTTATCTTTCTCTCCTTTGCCTTTACGCTCAAATCCTGAAGCTCCTTTGCCAAATCCAAGATTGTTTTTTTATCCACATCCTTTACAACAGGAACCATCAGCCCTTCCGGCGTATCAACGGCAACGCCGATATTAAAATATTTTTTTACTATTATCTCCTCGCCTGCCTCATCAACGGATGCATTGAGCATAGGATGCGCCGTAAGCGCATGTTGAACAGCCTTCATAAAAAACGGCAGAAAGGTAAGCCGGATGTCTTTTGCCAATGCTACCTTTTTCTCTTTTTCTCTTAACCTCCAAAGTGCAGAAACATCAGCATCATCCATGCCTGTAACAAATGCAGCTGCTTTCATGCTTGCCAGAAGATTTTTTGCAATACTCCGCCTTACGCCCTTTATAGGCACCCTTTCTATGGAGCCGAATTGGT
>CAZVZI010000010.1:0-12642 GCA_964631455.1 uncultured Thermodesulfobacteriota bacterium
GTCAACCGCAGGGTAGATTCCCAATTCCGCTATCTGCCTTGAAAGAACCGTTGTTGCGTCCAGATGCGCGAATGTTGTGGCAGGCGCAGGGTCTGTAAGGTCGTCAGCAGGCACATATATTGCCTGAACCGATGTGATAGAACCTTTTGTTGTCGAGGTAATCCTTTCCTGCAATTCTCCCACATCCGTTGAAAGCGTCGGCTGGTAGCCAACCGCAGACGGTATTCTTCCGAGAAGCGCGGAGACCTCGGAGTTGGCCTGAACGAACCTGAATATATTATCTATAAAGAGGAGCACATCCTGATTTTCCTCGTCCCTGAAATACTCGGCTGTTGTAAGCGCTGTCAATGCAACCCTTGCCCTTGCTCCGGGCGGCTCGTTCATCTGGCCGTAGATAAGCGCGGTCTTGTCAATAACCCCGGATTCTTTCATCTCAAGCCAGAGGTCATTGCCTTCCCTTGTTCTTTCGCCCACTCCGCCGAATACGGAATATCCGCCGTGCTGCATGGCAACGTTATTTATAAGCTCCATAATCAGAACCGTCTTGCCAACGCCAGCGCCGCCGAAGAGCCCTATCTTGCCGCCCTTCAGATACGGCGTTAAAAGGTCGATAACCTTTATGCCTGTCTCAAAAACCTCGGCTGTTGTTGATTGCTGATCAAATGAAGGCGCAGGTCTATGAATAGGATACATTTTATCCGCCTTGACAGGGCCCATCTCGTCAACAGGCTCTCCTATCACATTCAATATTCTTCCAAGAACCCCCTTGCCCACAGGAACCGAAATGCCGGCGCCTGTATCCCATGCCTCCATTCCCCGGACAAGGCCTTCGGTTGAATCCATAGCAATGCATCTCACGGTATTTTCACCGAGGTGCTGGGCAACCTCCAGAGTCAGGTTCCACTGCTGGTCGCTTATGCTGGAGTTTGTAACCTTTACGGCATTGTATATGGCCGGCAACTGTCCGGGCTGAAATTCTATATCAAGTACCGCTCCGATAACTTGTGTTACTTTGCCTATGTTCTTTTTTTCCATTTAAAAACCTCCATTATTAGTTCATGGCTCATGGCTGATAGCAAAAGATTTTTTACTATGAGCTATGAGCTAATAGCTACCCTTTTAACGCTTCTGCGCCGCCGATAATCTCCATCAATTCTTTTGTAATAGCCGCCTGGCGCAGCCTGTTGTATTTCAATGTGAGACCCTCAATCATCTCTTTGGCATTCTTTGTCGCAGAATCCATTGCTGCCATCCTGGCGCCATGCTCGCTCGCAGCGGATTCCAGAAGCGCCCTGAATATCTGAACCTCTATGTATTTTGGCAAAATATCCGCAAGGATTGCCTCCTGAGACGGCTCGTAGATATGCTCCGCGCCTGCCTCAGTTTCTTTCAGCGGTTCAATGGGCAAAAGTTTTTGTATCACCGGTTTCTGGCTCAGCGCTGATTTAAATTCGCTGTATATGAGATATGTCTCGTCAAATGTCTCCTTTATATATGAATCCACTATTTCTTTTGCAATCTCTGCGGCAGCGGCATAATTCGGCCTGCCTGAGCCCACAGGCCTTTCCTGCCTTATGGCAAGACCCCTGCGCTTAAAATAGTCCTTTGCCTTTTTGCCGACAAGGTTAAGGGTTATTCCTGCATCGTCGGCATTTTTCCTTATGAAACCTTCCGATGCCCTTATTATATTGCTGTTAAAACCGCCGCACAAACCCCTGTCGGATATAACTATAACAAGCTCCACCTTTTTGCCGCCCCTTTTTGAGAGCAGGGGATGGGCGTCAGGCCTTGACCTTGAGGCAAGGCTGTTGGCGATATCCAGCATTTTTTGGGCATAAGGACGCGCCGCCACAATATCATCATGGGCGCGCTTCAGCTTTGCAGCGGCAACCATCTTCATTGCCTTTGTAATCTGCTGGGTATTTTTTACGCTCTTTATTCTGCGTTTTATGTCTTTTAAACTTGGCATGGTTTTAATAGAGTCAGAGGGTCAAAGGGTTAAAGGGTCAGAGCAAAAACAAAAACTTTGACTCTATGACTCTTTGACTCTTTCCTTTACTTTCCTTCTGCTACAAACAATCCTTTAAAGTCGTCAAGCGCCTTGATTAGCTTCGGCTTAATAGTGTCGTCTATTGCCTTTTTTTCTTTAAGTTCCTTAATCAGTTCAGGGTGTCTTGTGTCAAAGAATATGTAAAGCTCTTCCTCGTATTTTTTCAGGGCTGAGACAGGATAGCCGTCTATATAGCCGTTTGTTGCGGCATAGATAATAAGCACCTGCTTTTCAACAGGCAAAGGTTTATACTGCCCCTGCTTTAATATCTCAACAAGCCTTGAACCCCTTGCAAGCTGTCTTTGGGTTGCAGGGTCTAAATCGCTTCCAAACTGCGCAAATGCCGCAAGCTCTCTGTATTGTGCTAATTCAAGCCTTAGAGTTCCTGCAACCTGTTTCATTGCCTTTACCTGCGCGCTGCCACCCACGCGGGAAACCGAAAGACCGACATTTATCGCAGGTCTTACGCCCGCGTAAAATAAATCGGTCTCAAGATATATCTGTCCGTCTGTAATGGATATGACATTGGTCGGGATATATGCGGACACATCGCCTGCCTGAGTTTCAATTACGGGAAGCGCTGTCAGAGAGCCTCCGCCGAGTTCATCTTTAAGTTTTGCAGCCCTTTCAAGAAGCCTTGAGTGGAGATAAAATACATCGCCCGGGTACGCCTCTCTTCCCGGCGGCCTTCTTAAAAGAAGAGATAACTGCCTGTATGCCACAGCATGTTTGGAAAGGTCGTCGTATATTATAAGGGCATGTTTGCCGTTGTCCCTGAAATACTCGCCTATGGTGCAGCCTGTGTACGGCGCTGTAAATTGAAGCGGCGCGGATTCGCTCGCTGTCGCGGCAACTACCACCGTGTAATCCATGGCGCCGGACTGCTTAAGTTTTTCCACCACCTGCGCAACAGTTGACTGTTTCTGGCCTATTGCCACATATATGCAGAAAACGTCCTGGCCTTTCTGGTTTATTATTGTGTCAATGGCAACCGCAGTCTTTCCGGTCTGCCTGTCGCCGATTATCAACTCCCTTTGACCCCTGCCTATCGGTATCATGCCGTCTACTGCCTTGATGCCTGTCTGGAGAGGCTCTTTAACCGGCTTTCTGTCGACTATACCCCTTGCCTTAACCTCAACGCGCCTTGTAGCCTTTGTCTCCAACGGCCCCTTGCCGTCTATGGGAACGCCGATAGCGTTTATAACCCTTCCCATAAGCCCTTCACCTACAGGAACCTCCACGATTTTGCCTGTCCTCTTGACTACATCGCCTTCCTTGATTTTATAACCCTCTCCGAGAATGGCTGCGCCGACATTGTCCGATTCCAGATTCAGCACCATGCCGCGTATATTATGCGGGAATTCCAAAAGCTCGCCTAACATTGCCTTTTCAAGGCCGTAGATTCTGGCAATCCCGTCTCCGACCGATATGACAGCGCCGACCTCCTTTACATCAATCGCCTTCTCGAATCCCTTAATTTGAGTTTTAATAAGCCGGCTTATTTCCTCTGCCTTAATCATATCAGATCACCCCTTGTATTATTTTTTCTTTAACCCTTTCCAGTTGGCTCTTTACGCTGCCGTCCAGTATGGTATTGCCGATCCTGAAAACAAGCCCGCCGATAAGCGCAGGGTTTTTTTCAAATGTGAGTATAACCTCTTTTCCGGTTAATTGGCTGAGCTTTTTATTTATCTCCTGAATGCGGCTGTTATCTAACTCTGAGGCGGATTCCACCTTTACCTTGATTTTGCCTGACAATTCATCTTCCAATATGGAATATGCGGCGCTTATATCTTCAATTATTCCTATGCCGCCTGTTTCTATCAGAATAGCCAAAAATCTTTTGACAGTATCGGAGGTTTCTAAAACATCTGCGGCCTTTTGGACAAGGCCCTGCCTGTCTTCCAATTTATACATGGGACTTTGGGCAAATTTCCTGAGTTCAGGGTTGGCGGCAAATACAGTTGAAATGTCCCTCAACTCTTTGCCGATTTCCTTGTATCTCTTTTCCTCCTGGCCCAGCTCAATCAGAGCCTTTGCATATCTTTTGGCGACAGCGCTTTTTTTCATATAATCAGTGCATCCTTACCTTATCCAGATACTCTTTTATAAGCCTTTCATGGTCAACAGCCGTGAGCTCGCTTCGCAGTATTTCTTCCGCCATGTCAACAGCCACCTTGGCAAGCTCTCCCTTAATCTCTTCCTTGGCCTTTTTAATCTCCTGCTCCGCCGCAAGCCTTGCCTGCTCCTTTATCCTCTCGGCAAGTTTAACAGCCTCTTCTATTATCCGTTTCTTTTCTATTTCCCCTTCAGACCTGATCTCCTGATAAATCTCTTCTATCTTTTTATCCAACAGGCTGAGTTTTAGCTCGAACTCTTTTACTTTTTTCTCGGCCTCTTGCTTTGCCTTTTTAGCCTGCTCCAATTCAGCCTTTATTGACTCCCGTTTGCCGGCAAAAAAATCCTTGAGCTTGAAATATCTGGCTATAAAAAATATCGCCGCAGCAAGTATCGCGAAGTTGACAATGCGCCATATCATGCCGCTGTCATGACCGCCTTCCTCTGAGGCAAAGACCGAGGAGGCAGTAAACAGTAAGCAGTAGGCAGTAAGCAGTAAATACCGCAGGCTAAAGCCTGCGCCTAACCTTTGATTGTTGACTTTTGATTTTTGACTTTTCATTTACGCTGCCTCTCTGTTGAGAATCTTTTCCACAATATCCCTTGAGATTGTTTTGCTTTCCTCTTTCAGACGAATGCGCACAGACCGTGCCTCCTGGTCAAGCTTTGTCTTTGCTTCCAGAAAGGCGGCTTGAGAATTTTCCCTTGCTTTTTCCAGCAACTCTCTTGCTTTGTCAACCCCCGCCTGCCTTATGCGGAGCCTTTCCTCCTGGGCCTTTGCCTTCGCTTCATTTAGCCTGTTTTCGTAGTCTAACAGCCTTTTCTGAAGCTCTGCTTCCAAATCCAAAACCTCCTTTTTTGTCCCTTGTATATTTTTGTTCCGCTCCTCAACAACTTTGAGAACAGGTTTATATAAGAGGGCGTTCAAAACAAAATAAAGGACAAAAAAGCCGACGATTTGATATGCAAGCGTAAGATTTAACTCTATCATATTTATTTTCCATTAACTTAAGATATTCTCTGCCCCAAAGCCATACTCAAAATGGGATATTGCTATCACATAGGAAGAGAGATTGTCAAGGATAAATTTGCTGTGCGATTCTCTTCTGTCCCCCTAATTCTTCAAACGGGAAATCTTTTCTATAAGGCACAACGGCAAGGCTTATACCGTCTACATCTTGCATCATCTTTAGAAGACCTATTACATCCTTGTCCGGCAGAGACTGCGATGTGTTCCAGTCAATTGTCTGAAATTTCATCAGAACCCTTTGCGGTTCTCCAACCAATTTGACAGCTTCATTTGCCATATTTTGTATCAGGCTGTTTATCTCATAAGGCTCTTTTTTCAATTCATCCTGCATCTGCCTATGATATGCCATTATTGCATAGTAATCAAAGCCATGCTTTACGGCCTCATCAAGACTCTGCGAAAGCCATGCCATTGCGTAAGGAGGGTTTGCAACACTTTCATACATCAGGTTTATGACAAACCGCGCATCCGGGTTTTCCTTTTTTACAACTGCCTTAACTCTCATTGCGACTTGAAGCAATCTTTTGTTTTTCCATGCCGCCCATTTCCAGAACTCAGGGGTGTATTGCGGAATTTCTTCGTTGATATAAAGTTCGGCGGGCATAAGCCTCCTGCCGGTATCCTTTTCATAAAGCGCCTCGCTGTAACGGCCAAAACCTTCGTTGTGTTTCAGCACAAGGTCGTCTTGAAAAAGTATGCCGTCGATGGGATATGCGGCAAGTTCCTGAAAAAGACTTTCCAGATGATGGACTGCATCTTCATTGAAAAGATCAAGCCCTTTGCAAGAAATAATGTCCTTCGTATAAAAATCATATGCCTTGCAACTCAAATCTTTGCGTTCTTCCACTCCATAGTCTGCATATCTTGTTGTCATCCATGCAAACACCTTTAACCCCTTTTTATGCGCGATGGTGAGAATCGGACCAAGGATATCATCAACAACCGGAGATTCCTTGGTTTTGAAATAAACGCCCCTCGTTTCCTGATTTTTTCCGGAAATATTGATAAACGGATAAAACCTGTCGCCCTTGTTATGAAAGACCCGCAGGATAATCGTATCTATGCCGGCAGCCTTTAATTTGTTCAATTCATCATCAACACCCTGATAATCTTTTGACTCAAACAGGGCAACTTGGACAGCCCGCATGGGAGTTATGAGTTTGGAGGAAGGAAGAATCTTCACCGTAGGAAGTTTCGGCGCAAAAGCAAGCTCTGCCTCTTTTAGCTTGGCTTTCGCCATATCCAATTTCAAAGACGCCTCTGCGCTAAATCCATTACCAGGAAAATTTTTCATGAACTGCTCAAATTGGTTTTTAGCCTCTTTATACAGGGATGCGTTCAGATATGCATCGCCAACCATATATTGAGCCTGTGGAATAATCTGGCTTCCGGGAAAATATTCTATGACCCTGTTAAACTCCCTCGCAGCCACCTGATAATGCCCCTGCTTATAGAGAAACATGGCGTAGTTGAACTGGTCTTTGTCTGTGAGGAAGGGGCGGTTCTCAGAGGCATGAGAGAGAGAATACAGAATACAGAATATAGGAATCAGAATAAAAACTTTCAACTTCGCTCCTCCTGCTTCTGACCTCTGGCTTTTAAAAAAGCGCATCTATCACCTCCTTAACCGATGTCACGCAGCTTTTTTGTTTGCTTCCACATAAAGCGTTATATGCTCATTTTTCTGAAGGGTTTTTATAATCTTAAGGAGATTTTCAGCCCTCGGATTGCCATGCGCTCCCAACATCCGGTGAATGCTCTTGCTTGATTTTTTTAGTTTCTTGGCTAATTGTTGAAATGTGATAGTGGCGTTAATGTAATCGCGAAGCATGGCCTTGCCAGCCTCCATGTCACCGGAAAGCAGTTCATTGACCGCCTCTGTCAGCATCAATTGCCTGAAGTTTGAGTCTGATGCGGCGCGGTTTAAAATAGTCACCCTGAATTTTTGAGTAATGGGCATAATCTTCCCCCTTTAACTTTTTGACGATTTGTATTCCGCCCAAAGCGTTTGGGCTCTTTTAATATCTTTGCTCTGTGTTCTTTTGGAACCGCCGCTGAGCAATATTATCAATTCGGCGCCTTCTTGACCGAAGTAAATTCTATATCCCGGGCCAAAATCAATCCGGTATTCCAACACGCCTTTGCCTACAGGTTTTACATTCGACAAATTCCCTTGCTCCATCCGATATAGAGCAGTTGTAACTTTTGCCGCAGCATTGGCATCAAGTTCTGAAAACCACTTGCCGAATGGCGAAGAACCATCTTGCAAACATTCAACTACTTTTTGTTCACCCATGTTATGAGCTGCATAATGGTAACATATTTGTTACCATAAATCAACACAAATCTAATGTCAGACAAGCTTCTTAAAACACCGCATCCATCATCTCCTTAACAGATGTTACACCGATAAGTTGCAGAGGCGAACGGCCGTTCGCCCCTGCATTTTTTATCTTTGCCATATTGTCCTTGGGAAGGATACACCTGTCAAAACCTAATTTTTCAGCCTCGTTTATGCGAGGCTCTGCCTGGCTTATTCCCCTGACCTCGCCTGCAAGCCCCACCTCTCCAAACACAACGGTCTTCTGCGGTATGGCTCTGTCAAGAAAATTGGACGCAAGGGATGCGATGATGCCGAGGTCTATGGCAGGCTCTTCCAACCGTATGCCGCCTGTTACCTTGAGAAATATGTCGTGGTTTTGAATATTGAGTCCGCCCTTTTTCTCCAGCACTGCGGTAAGCAGGGCAACCCTGTTGTAGTCAATTCCAACTACCGTCCTTTTGGGAATGCCGAATATGGTGGGGCAGACCAACGATTGAATCTCAACCAGAATCGGCCTCGTTCCTTCAAGGCTTGATACTACGACAGAGCCTGAGGCGTTCTGCGGCCTTTCTGCAAGAAACAGGGCGGATGGATTGGCAACCTCAAGAAGCCCTTTGTCACGCATCTCAAAAACACCTATCTCCATGACCGAGCCGTAGCGGTTTTTTACAGCCCTGAGTATTCTGAACTGATGGCCGCGCTCTCCTTCAAAATATAGAACCGTGTCAACCATATGCTCAAGAACCCTCGGCCCTGCGATAGAGCCATCTTTGGTCACATGCCCTACGATAAACAGGGGCATGTCCATGCCCTTGGCATTAAATATCAATTGAGACGATGTTTCTCTGACCTGGCTTACGCTGCCCGGGGATGACTCAAGGGTTTGCGTATAAATGGTCTGGATGGAATCTACAATCAGGATTCCTGGTTTAAGTTTTTGGACGCTGTCCAATATCCTCTCAAGCGTATTTTCTGCGTAGATGAAAAGATTTTCCGATGTGATGCCAAGCCTTTCTCCCCGTATCTTTGTCTGCTTTGGAGATTCTTCACCGGAAACATACAAAACCTTTTCGCCGTTCTGCGCAAGTCTTGCCATTGCCTGAAGCATCAATGTTGACTTGCCGATGCCCGGATCCCCGCCTATGAGTATGGCGGAGCCGAGCACAATCCCGCCGCCCAAAACCCTGTCCAGCTCTCCGATACCGGTTTTCATCCGGTCTTCTTCTTTGGCCGCAAGGGTTGTTATGGGTTGAGGCGCAAAGCCGCCTTCAAATACTTTGATCCCTCGCTTTTCCTCAAATGCCTTTTCCTCAACAAGGGAATTCCACTGATTGCAGTCAGGACATTTCCCCAGCCACTTTGGGGACTTAAAACCGCAGGATTGGCATGTGTATATGGTTTTGAGTTTGGCCATTGACAATTAAACCTTTTCTGTTATTATAAAAAACAAATAAGTCCAAACAAATAAGTCCTATAAGTTATATATGACTTATATTAATTCATGCTAACAACTGAAAACATCCTAATAGAATTTGCCAAGGCTGTCAAGGCTGCTCATTTTTATCCGGAAGGCCATCCAAACCTTGAGGCAGTTATCGAAAAGACCTTTAATCTTTTAAGAGATATTATAAAAGAAAAGGGCAATGTAAAATGGACCGTAGAGCGGGCAGGTTTTATGGAGGGGAGGCTTGCAATCGGCAGAAGCCACAAACCCCTTGAAGCGCTGGCAAAGGACCTGTTTTATAAAAGGGTGCGGGAGATTACCTTTACACAGGAAGCGACTCTAACGGAATGGAAAGACCTCCTTTCCATTCTGAAGATGGATACTGACAGCTTAAAAAAGGGAGGCGGCCTTGAAAAACTCCTTGTGAGCAAAGAGATTAAAGGCATTCAGCTTAACGAAATGAATTTTGAAGATATTATCAAAAAAGTAAAGGAGCTTGAAGAGGCTAAAAAGAAAGAGGAGATGGAGTCAGAACAAGAAGAGGAAGCGGCGGAAATAGAGCAAGAGGAGGAAGAAGTTATCCATAGTATGGAGGAACAACTTGAGGCCGTTGAAGAAAGCGAAGAAACGTTGGATGTTTTGTTGGATAAGCTGGATAAAGAAGAAAACACAATGCCATATCAAACTATTGCGCATAAAATAACGGGTAAGATAAAGCCCTTGCGGGAAGAAAAAAATTGGCAAGGGCTTTCCCCCGTGCTTATCATATTCGTCAACCATTCCAACCCTGAGAGCCGCCGGCGTGCTGAGCAAAAAACTATTGCATCCAACATATTAAATGGGCTGCTCAATTCCGATATGACCGGTTATCTGATAACAAGACTTTGCAGCCGCCACGAGGAGAGACGGCTTGAGGTTCAACAAATGCTGCTCCTGTTAGGCGAGGAGGCAATGAAACAACTCCTTACCACGCTTGTTGACAGAGACGATGCATATTCCAGGCGTCAGATATTTAATGCCCTCACTATGTTTGGAGAGATGGTAAGATTAGAAGCGGAAAAACGTCTTGATGATACAAGATGGTTTGTGGTAAGGCAGATGGTGTCTCTTTTGGGAGAGATAGGGTCGCCGCAGTCTTTGGAAGCAATAAAAACGGCATTCGGCCATAAAGATATCAGGGTAAAAAAAGAGGTTTTGAAGGCTGTCTCAAAGATACCGGGCAATGAAAGCGCAACATTCCTTTTGCAAAGGCTTGATGAGGATAATGCCGCAATCAAACTTCAGGTTATTATATCTCTGGGCATATTGAAGGAGCAGGCAGCCGTAGAACCATTAGGAAATCTGGCAATGAAAAAGGATTTCTTTAACGAAAATATTGAGATTAGGAAAGAAGCAGTAAGGTCAATCGGCCTGATTGGCGGCAGCAATGCAATAGCTATCCTTAAAAATCTGTTAAATAAACGGGTCTTTTGGGGTAAAAAACCAAATGATGAAGTCAGGTCTGTTGCAGCCATTTCATTGGGAAGAATCGGAGGGAAAGACGCAATGGATGCGCTGGAAGGGGCGGCCAAAACTTCAAAGGGGATTGTTCATATCGCCTGTAAAAAGGCTATGGAAGGGACAAGATAAATGACGGATATAGAACCTGAAAAAATAGACGCTGCGCTTAAGGGTATTAACGGCGCAATAAAGGGTAAAAAACTTTATCCGGCCGGCCACCCTGCGATTGCCGCTCCCATGGCAAAGGCATATCAAACTCTTTCGGAACTCCTCAAAATGCACAACAAGATTTTTATGGGCATGGTAAAGGATGTTCTGGTTTTTGAAGAAACACCCCTTATGGATGCGGAAAAAAATCTTGGAGAATTCATCCATCAGATAAAGCAGCGGGAAATTGAAAGTGTAATCTTTGAAAAAGGCCTTATGCAGAAAGAGTTCTTTGTTTTTTTAGATATGCTGTCAGGAGACGACACATTAAAAGGCAAAGGGCTTCAGAATATGCTGACATCCAAAAATATTTTACATATTACTATCAAGTCAATCTCAAAGCGAAATATATTAGAGGCCTACAATGACGCGGTAAATGTAGTAAAAGAGACCATGAACGAGATACGGATGGGCAAGGTGCCGCAGACCAAAGAGATTATACGGGTAACGGATGAAATGACAGAACTTATCCTTACAAATAAGAGCGCCATGATGGGACTAACAATGATAAAGAACTATGACAATTACCTTTTTAATCACTCTGTAAATGTAAGCATACTTGCCATTTCCCTTGGACAGAGTATGAATTATACTAAATCCGATCTCCATGTCGTTGGTATCGCAGGCCTCCTGCATGATGTCGGAAAAACAGGCGTTGCAGAAGACATCATTAAAAAACCGGCCGGGCTCTCCAGCGAAGAATGGGAAACAGTAAAACAGCACCCTGCGCTCGGCTCAAAGGTAATAGAAAGGATGGAAGATGTCGCAAAGCTCGTCGGCCGCATCATATATGAACACCATATACGATACGACCATACAGGCTACCCGCATACGGAATCGTCGCTGCACCCGTTGAGCATGGTAGTAACCATTGCTGATTCATATGACGCCCTGACAACGTTAAGGGTTTATCAAAGGCCTTACCATCCTGTGGAGGCAATAAAGGTTATGAACAGTCTGTCCGGCAAGCACTTTGACCCTGATACGTTAAAAACGTTTATAGGTATGATCGGCTTTTACCCGATAGGAACGGTTGTCAGGCTCTCTACAAATGATATCGCCATAGTAACAAAGGCAAAGCCGGGCGACAGCATGCGCCCTACAGTTAAGGTCGTATTCGGAGGAGATGGAAAACAACTGGATAAACCTTATGAAATAGATTTATCTGCCGCAGAAGGAGCGCCCACCATCGTAGCCCCGATTGATCCGTTAGCAAAGGGACTCAACATGGGGCAATTCTTTGAAGAGGAGTCCAAAAACATACTTGCGCAAGAGGCATGAATTAACTCAAAACGCAAAACTCAAAAGTCAAAACCATAGCCTTATAACTTAAAACTTTTAAATCAGTTTTAAGGTTTTGAGTTTTAGTTTTGAGATTTGACATTTGAGTTTTGAGTTATATTTGTGCTGACTCTGCCTTTAAAATAATCTACAGTATTTTTTAATCCATGCTCAAGAGATACTTGAGGCGACCAGCCAAGCATATTGTTTGCCTTTTTAAAATCAATTACGCTTCTTTTCTGCTCCCCGCTTTTGAAAGGTCCGTACTTTTCTTCAACCTTAACTCCTACAATATCAACAAGCTGTTTAAACAACTTCTTGACAGCAACTTCTCTTCCTGTGCCTATATTAAAAACTCCCCCTCCGCTGTAAGATAAGGCGAACATATTGGCTTTTACCACATCGCCGACATATACAAAATCCCGCGTCTGAGCGCCGTCGCCATTTATCAAAGGCTGCCCGCCGGCAAGAAGTTTCTGGGTAAAGATAGCCACAACCCCCGCCTCTCCATGCGGGTCTTGTCTCGGCCCATAGACATTGGCGTATCTTAAAATAGTATGTTTAAGGCCATATACCTGATTGTAGAAAAAGAGATAATGCTCAACTGACAGCTTCGCTGCTCCGTATGGGCTTAGGGGATTCGTGGGATGGGATTCTGTTGCCGGAAACTCTTCCTGCTCGCCGTATAT
>CAZVZI010000010.1:12652-15826 GCA_964631455.1 uncultured Thermodesulfobacteriota bacterium
CCCCCGCCTGTAGAGGCAAATATAATCTTTTTTACGCCGTATTTAATGCAGTTTTTTAACAAGTTCAGCGAACCCAATATATTGACTCTGGCGTCAAATACCGGATCTGCCACTGATTTTCTCACATCAATCTGCGCTGCATGGTGATTTACAAGATCAAATTTGCCTTGCTTAAATATATTTTCGACGGCTTCATCACATATATCAATCCTGAAAAAATTTGCATGAGGATTTAGATTTTCCTTTTTACCGGTAGAAAGGTCATCAACAACAGTCACATCATGGCCTTGTTGTAAGCAGGCATCAACAATATTTGAGCCGATAAACCCGGCGCCTCCTGTTACCAATATACGCATACCCATACCTCTACCTTAACCTGCCTTTAAAATATTCAACCGTTTTGAGGAGCCCCTCATCATTCTTTATCTTCGGCTCCCAACCAAGCTTTTCTTTCGCAAGGGTTATATCGGGTCTTCTCTGCATAGGATCATCTTGGGGAAGCGGTTTAAATACAATCCCCCCTGCCCCCCCTTTATTAAAGGGGGGGATTGGGGGGGTTGCGCCGGTAAACTCCTTTATCCTCTTTGCAAACTCAAGTATAGTATACTCATCAGGATTGCCAAGATTGACCGGGCCTATAAAATCATCCTGGTTCATCATCCGTATCATCCCTTCCACCAAATCCGACACATAGCAGAATGAACGGGTCTGGCTGCCATCTCCGTAAACAGTAATGTCCTCACCCTTTAATGCCTGCACTATGAAATTGCTTACCACCCTTCCGTCATTAAGCGCCATCCTGGGGCCATAGGTATTAAATATCCGGACAATCCTTATATCAACCTTATTCTGCCGGTGATAGTCCATCATAAGGGTTTCAGCCACTCTCTTACCCTCATCGTAGCAACTCCGTAGGCCAATGCAGTTCACATTGCCCCAGTAGTCCTCCTTCTGAGGGTTAATCTTTGGGTCGCCATAAACTTCAGATGTAGATGCCTGAAGAATCCTTGCCCTCACCCTCTTTGCAAGGCCAAGCATATTTATTGTGCCCATAACACTGGTCTTTGTTGTCTTTACCGGATTATATTGATAATGGATTGGCGAGGCAGGACATGCAAGATTATATATCCGATCAACTTCTAATAATATTGGCTCTATAATATCATGCCGTATGAGCTCAAACCTGTGGTTATCCATGAGATGGATGATATTATCCTTTGAGCCTGTAAAAAAATTATCCAGACAGAGGACATCATGCCCTTGATTTAAAAGTTTCTCACAGAGATGCGAGCCTATAAAACCTGCACCGCCAGTTATCAGGATACGCATTAAGTTTTCCCCATGCCATAATAGGTAAAGCCCATATTCCTCATTTCAACAGGGTCATATATATTTCTGCCATCAAATATCACGGGGCTCTTCATCAAATTTTTTATTTTTTCAAAGTTGGGCCTTCTAAACTCATTCCATTCTGTAATAATGGCAAGGGCATCAGCTCCCCTTGCAACTTCGTAATTATCTTTAATATACTCAACCTTATTACCAAATATCTTTCTTGCCTCATCCATTGCCTCAGGGTCGTGGGCCTTTATCTTTGCGCCGGCATCAAGCAATTTGCTGATTATGGTTATAGATGGGGCCTCTCTCATATCATCGGTTTTTGGCTTGAACGATAAGCCCCAGATGCCGATAGTTTTTCCAGCCAATGAATTTGAATCCTGTCTTTTGAAATGTTCAAGTATCTTAGCAACTATCACACCCTTTTGCCTGTAATTCACATCCTCCACAGATTTAAGTATCTTCATATCATAACCATACTCTCCGGCAGTTCTTATAATCGCCTGAACATCTTTTGGAAAGCAGGAACCGCCGTATCCCACACCGGGGAAAAGAAATTCAAATCCTATCCGCCTGTCATGCCCTATGCCTTTTCTGACATTATTTATATCAGCTCCAACCAGCGCACAGAGATTGGCTATCTCATTGATAAACGATATCTTGGTTGCAAGCATGGCATTGGCGGCATATTTCGTCACCTCGGCGCTCTTCACATCCATAAATAGTATGGGCTTGCCTGTTCTTACAAACGGCTCATATAACTCCCTCATTATCTCTTTTGCCTTTTCGGCCTCAGCCCCTATGACAACCCTGTCCGGTTTCATAAAATCATCGATAGCAGCCCCTTCTTTCAAAAATTCCGGATTTGAAACCACATCAAACGCATAGTCTTTACCACGTTTATCAATTTCCTCTTTTATCGCTGCCCTGGCCTTACTTGCAGTGCCTACAGGAACAGTGCTCTTATCAACTATTATTTTGTAACCATCCATATATCTTCCTATATCTCTTGCCGCTCCCAAAACATACTTTAAATCAGCAGAGCCGTCTTCGCCCGGAGGCGTTCCGACTGCAATAAAACAGACAAGTGAATTCTTTACAGCATAAGCAATGTCTGTAGTAAACCGGAGTCTCCCGTCTTTTGCGTTTCTCCTTACAAGCTCCTCCAATCCAGGCTCGTAAATAGGAATTTCTCCTTTTTTAAGCCTTTCTATTTTCTTTGCATCTATATCCACACAGATAACATCGTTCCCGCTATCGGCAAAACATGTGCCGGCAACAAGACCGACATAGCCAGTACCAATTACACAGATATTCAAAACAACCTCCCAATAAAAGAGAATACAAAATACCAAAGAAAGTTATTTTTAGCAAAAAAATCTTAAATCTTCAATAGGCATTTTTATTAACAAGCCCTTTCCAGATTGTCAGCCACATGATATTCAAGTCAAACCAGAATGACCAGTTTTCTATATAATAAAGGTCATATTCTATCCTTTTTTTCAGGTCTGTATCCCCCCGCCATCCGTTTACCTGCGCCCATCCAGTGATACCTGCCTTCATCTTATGCCGCAACATATATCTTGGTATATTTTTTCTAAACTCTTCAATAAAAACAGGTCTCTCTGGTCTGGGGCCCACGATGCTCATATCACCTTTCAACACATTGAAAAATTGTGGCAACTCATCCAGGCTGGTCTTTCTCAAAAATACGCCTAACCGTGTCCTTCTCGGATCATCTTCTTTTGCCCATACCGCCCCTGTCTCTCCTTCCGCATCACTTCTCATGGAACGAAACTTGAGCATCTCAAATGTATCTCCGCCAATGCCCATCCG
>CAZVZI010000011.1:0-1137 GCA_964631455.1 uncultured Thermodesulfobacteriota bacterium
AGTGGATATAGAAGCAAAATATTACCTATTGTATCAAGGGGCATCATAAATCTAGTTACAAAATTGATACTGAAGTAAGTAAGAGCTCCAATTAAGGCAAACAGGTAGTTTAATTTGAGGTATTTGCAGGCATACATAAAACTTAAAAGTAAGATGGTCAAATTTATGAATTTTGTAATATAGTATGTATAATCAGTAAAGCCAAACAGCATGTAAATAATTGTATTCTGGCTTATAGGATAATGGCCAAAGTAGAGAGCAGGATGGCCGCTTCCCACATATTCATTCCATATAGGCAATTCACCACTTTTTAATGTATCTATAAAATTAACCATAAATGACTTGTATAGTTCATATTCGGCAATAGGGTAGCAATATTCTCCTGCCAACAATGGGTAGATTATATAAAAGGCAATACCCACGGGCAATAATAGATATCCAATTGTCCTAATAAATGCAAATTTCGACTTTAACATCTGAAAATTCAATCCCCTTTTTGTTTATGCTGAAAACCAATGACATATGTGGCGCACAGACGATTTAAAAGCGAACTATTTTCAACTATTTTTTCTAATTTCTTAAAAAGCGGAAATAGTAATTTGGGGCAAATGGCTGGGATAAAGGTGATTTTATGAAAAGTTGTAAGTTGATAATCATTTTCTTTAAAAACATGTATTAATTCCTGCAAGCGAAAGCTATCTTCACCAGCGCTTCGGTGAGAAGGTAAGCATTCCAACCCTTTACGGATGATATTATCACCATTAGGTTCTAAAACAACGACTTTAGGAGCAACATTAGCAAGTCGTGCAACAATGGCGGAGGTAAATGGTTTTACATGATGGAATAATCCGATGCAAAAAGCACCATCCCAATTACCATTCTGTTCAAAGTTATAAGTTGTTAGGTCAGCCACGTTGTATCTAACATTGTTGACTTTTGAACGGGAACGCGCCAGTTCTATGGCTGTTGCCGATTGATCATAGGCATCAATATATTGAAACCGTGGCGACAACACATATTCCGCAAATTCTCCATCTCCGCAACCCAATTCAAGAATTCTTGATTTTTCATCCAACCCTATACTTTTAGATACACTCAAAGCCGCAATATTTTGTTTTTCAATAATGTGGTTGGCAA
>CAZVZI010000011.1:1147-8137 GCA_964631455.1 uncultured Thermodesulfobacteriota bacterium
CGGAATTAGAGAATATAAGATTGTTGTATCCTACTCTCCCTGCCTGCTCCCAAAAATGTTGTTGATCCTCAAGTTTGTGCTCGTCTTTCATTTTATCCTCCTCTTTTATTCCAGCAGTAATAGGTAATGGTCAAAAAAATTAGTATCAAGATAAGTGAAACAACAACCGCTGAGTTAAAATATGTGACTCTGCATAAAAACTCTACCTTGTGTAAACCAGCAGGCACCTTTACACCTCGGAAAGCATGAAAGGCGGGTATGATTTCCGCTGCTATGCCGTCAATGCGCGCAGACCAGTAAGGGTGGAAAACATCCGTCAAAACCAGATAGCCTCCCGAATCAGATTCGGCCTGGATAGAAACATATTTGGGCTCATATTTTAGAAAATGGGCAGGTCTGGCCATGTAAACATCGGGAGACAAAGAGGTTTTATCGCTTTCCAATTCAATACGCGGCCTCATATTTTCTTTAAAATCCTTCAAGTTTTCTTGATTTACATTTGCCACTAAAAATGCGCGCGGCAACGTATCAGTCAGTTCAGCTGCGTTAAATTCATTAGACTTGGTAACATTGTTAAGTTTCAACTTTTGCATCAACGGCGGCAGCAACCCGTCATCTCTTGTAATAATATGATTAACCCCAAGAAGCCGAAGCAAATCCAGTTCAAGAGGAGGCGTTACCCAAACCGTTGAATAGTAAATCAAACCGTTAGAAAACCCTCCATTATTTAGTTTCGGCAATCTTGAAATTGTTTTCTCTGAATAGAAAGAAGGGTAACCAGCCACCTTATCCTCCGGCTTAATGCCATATCGGTAAAAGTTTATTAACTCCCTGTATGGGGCTGGCGAGATACTGCCATAAAATGTGGCATTGCCGGCATGTTCCAATAAAAATGTCCCTTGGCTTTGCGGAAGTTTGTTTTCAATATCAGTGTCTATTGCCCTCTGATAAGGCAGGTATCTCCATTTTTTTATAGTATCCCTTAATCCAGGCACCTCCTTAAAAGGATCATATGGAAGCTTGGAGTTTAATAACGGATTGGCAATGCCATGTATTGGCTGAGGAAAAGCCGCATAATACAAATTATTGTATGCGGCAAAAATAATGATAAAAGGCGCAAGTCTTATCAGCAAGGGTTTGAATCTAAAATAAGTTGTTGTTCCAAATGCCGCTATCATGGCAAATGAAAAATCTATAAGATAATTATCTCTGCCGGGTATCCACAGGTAGCCAAAAAGATATGATAGAATAACCTGCCCCTGCGACTGCAATATAAAGACCATAAGAATGGACAGATATGCCAGCTTAGCTATTGTGTAACGATGCACCTGCAAACAGCCCATGAAAACCAAGAATCCCCAAATACCCTGAAATAAAACAGGGGCAATGCGAAGCAGGTATGTTGCATCATCATTATTTACCAGCGGCTTGCACCAGTAATATGCTGGCAGCATAAACAGTACCCATGCGGAGAACAGGTATTTCCTTGAGGGATTGCGAATTATCATTATTGAGGCAATAAGAGCCCCAAACATGAGCGGGCTGTGGACAAACAACCTGATAAATGAAAAATCCCATAATCTGAATAAGAGGGATACGATCATACCCGTTAAGATTAAAGGCCAGCGAAAAGGCGGCTTGGCCTGCAGCCCTGCAAAAAACAAAATGCCGATTAGAGCGGCAGGAAACAACTCGGTATCGCCAAAACTCAGATATAGATTCCTGTATAGTTCCATGGAAAACAGATTATGCAGCCCATGCGGAATAGATAAACGGCCTGAATTTGTCAGGGCGTTTAACAAAAGGTTTACCTGCCATGACTGTGCCATGATAGCTGCAAGGATGCTTGTCCATACCATAAGCACCATAGACACCTTGCGAGGTTTCATAATAAAAAAAGCCACGGCTGATAAAAGGATATTAAAAATAACCTCAAAAAACCAGAATTCTATCTTTGTCCCAAACATCCCTAAAAAAAACGACCATCCCAAAAGGAACACATATCTATATTGACCTGTTTCAAACCACTTCACCATAAAAATGAACATGAACATATGGGCTATGAACAAATTGGTTTTAATAAAATGAAAATACCAATAGGTAACTATAGGCGACATAAAGAATAATAATGAACCTGTTGCAGATACCCATGGGTCAAATTTTAGTTTTCTGAAAATATAATAGCCGGCCATGACAATGGCCATGCATTGAATAAGGTGGAAATAGGCGTAGGAAGGTTTAAAGATTAATTCCAAAATTGTATACGGGTCTATTGTAACAGTGGACCATATAACAGCCTCATGCCCTGCGCCCCAGTATGGATTCCATACAGGAAATTCAAAATTCATCAGGCGGCTTAGAAACCACTGGCGGAAAGGATAGTACATGCCGGGAAAATCATTATGGGAAAAATACACATTGCCGCTATAGAGATTATAGGTAAAATAGAAAGGGAATATGAATAGAGCAATCAACGCCCAATTACGGCGTTTGTATAATCTCAAACTATCTGGGTTGAAAAGTATGTTTCGTAGAAATCTCAAAATAGATATTTCCTCATGAGAGTCAGGTAATCAAAAAGAGCCGTGCTATAAGCGGAAAAAGACCGTTTTGTCCCTGTAACATTTCTCCATTCTTTTACCGGCATCTCATAAAGCCAGCTATCTGTATGCAGCCATTTATTCTTATCTTTGAGAAGAGGAAGGCGGGATATGCGTATAATAAGCTCTACATCAAATATCCATCTTGAGCAAAAAGGCTCTTGAACTACAGAGTCAAGCACTCTTCTGTCAAAAAGTTTTGCTCCGCACTGAGTATCATAGACAGCAAAACCGAAAGTCCATGACATGACAGTGGCAAAGAGCCTTCCCAGATAATGGCGCAAATATACACGCTCAATCAACCGGCCAGCCAGATGAACTCTGCTGCCTATTACTCCCTGAATATTCGGATTTAATCTAAAAACCTCCGCAAAATCCTGGATTTCAGAAAGAGGAACTGCCAGATCAGCATCCCAAAAACCTATAACCGTATATTTGCCATCTTTCAACAGATGAAGCATTCCCCTGCGTACTGCTTCTCCCTTTCCGCTATTTTTATCCAATGACAGACATAAAGCCCGCGTGGGGTTTGATGCACAAATCTTTTGAATAACTTCTAATGTATTATCCCTGCTGCCATCGTTAACAAACAGGAGTGTCAGATTAGGATTCTTTGACAACTCTCTTGTAAAAACATCAACAACTAACCGATATTCTTCGTTATAACAAGGAACCACTAATGCAATATTGATGGGGAATATCACTGTTGTCTCCTGTCAATAGAAAGATAATTGCAAAACACCAATCTATACTTATTCTGAAGTTTATCTATATATTAAAAGTCCGTAATCTCCAATATAAAAAACTTTTTATCATATTGTTATTAAAACATATATATAGCAAAGAAATAATGGAAAGTGTCCAGAAAGTTACTATAAAGGATAATCCATGATAAGGAATAAGTGCACGGATAGTAGCGGATAAAAACATATAAAAAAGAATGGGTAAAAATATATTTCTATTGTTCTTTCCTATTCCAAGAAGAGATAATCGGATAGCAAGGATTAAAATAAAGGTAGCAAATATAAATATCCCCCATTCAAGGAATGTCAGATTTAAATACTTATACTTGAGAACAAGCAGATTATAGCCATGCGGGTTTATCCTCAATGGCACATCCCAATCATCAGCAACAACACCCTCTTTTTTAGGTAGATAACCGTAACGCCACCAAGTTAGATTGCCAACGCTGGTGGCATACGGAATAAAATAAAATAGTTCAGCATATGCCTTTGTAACATTACTCAAATATTCTATTGGATAACTCATAATATATTCAAAATAAACATTTCGCATAGCTTTATAATACCCTTTGCCATGAAAATTAAGAACAGTATCCATAGAATCAGGGTATTTGGACCTAATGGTATTATAAAGTTCTATATCATCAAACCGCATTCCAAGACTATTTGGATACTTGCCTACACCCATTAAAATTGAATGCGGTGCCTGATGTTTCCCTGTGGTTTGTACATATTGAGATAAATCCGCGTTAAATTCACCAGTTTTAATATCTCTATGAAGTGCAAAAACTATCGGCATTATAGTTGTAACTAAAAAGATACCTATGACCAGTAAAACAACTGATATAACCTTCCGTCTCATTTCAGTTTTCAAAAAAGCAATGCAGGATAGCATTGCCAAGAAAGCCATCATGCCCTCCGACCTCCTTATAAGTAGCATCATTCCTATCAGTAGACCTACTAATAAAAATATAAGCACCCAACTCCTGAATTTATCAAAGTTGATACACAACCAATTTAATCCAAAGATACTACTAAAAAGCACAAGGGGGAAAAATATTACAAAGGTGCGATTATCTGGCGAACCATACACCAGAGACAATATCTTTGACTTCAATATCAATATAAGGAGCATAAATATCCAACCGGCAAAGATGTTTTTGAAGAATTTTGCAATAATAAAGGAAAGCACTGCCGCTGCAATTATAAATGAAAGATTATGCATCTTATCTACAAAATTTAGAGTTATCTCTTTACCAGCAATTTTTTTTAGTCCGATTGCTATTACCTCTAAGAGAGCAATATAGCCTATATCATCATAATCATCTGGACCTGAACGAATTATCCGCATCCTGTGTATACCCGGTTTCCACTCCCAATTTATTCCAAAGGCATTGGCATAATCATTCGTCTCATATTTAATGTAACCAAGCTTGCCAGCTTCATTTGCCTGCACAACATTATTATTAACAAAATATCCCTCGCTTTTATTGGCTATGTTCTGGTCGATCTTTAATGTTCCTGAAACAGATATTATTAGTATGCTTCCAGCAAAAAATATAAAATATTTATTGCGGAGTATTTTTAAAATATATGGCATGTCATTACCTCGTTATTTTATTTTGCTCAGGTTGCGTAACACCATGAAAATTTGCGAAAACTATAGATAATAGAATACATACAATAAATATCCCATAAAAAACAAATAACCCTGCCTTAAACAAAACAGGATTATAAATAAAGCTTATATTATTAGTTCCTTTAGGAAAATGTATTGCCTTGAAGTTGACATTTGCTCTGTAGATTGGAACCTCTTTGCCGTTTATATATGCATGCCAGTTCTTATCATATCCGTCAGCCCAGTAGAGAATGCCGTCATTATCTGTAGAAGCCTTCATTTCAAAGGAGTTGTAGTTATATCTTTCAATGGCATATGTAAAACTTCCTTGCTTTTGCATATCAGAAACTGTTTGGCCTTTCTTTTCGTATTCTGCAGGAGATATTATAAATTTATATAGCAATGGTTCAACCTGTTCATTCATTATGATAAACTTCTGCAATAACTCTACAGATTTATCAGAGCCTAATTGCTTTAAAAAGGTTGCATCTTCATCTTCTTTCACTTGTATGACACCTTGCTTAAACTGAAACATAGGTTTGCCGACCGTAAACATTTCTTCTAAAGCTAATGGAGCAATGTCCGCATGAATAAGGGTAAAATATTTTTTAAGCAATAAGAAACTGCTCCACCTTTTAGACTTTAAAACATCTTCAAGTGCATTTGGTTTAATCTCTACTATCTCTACAACAGATCCGTCAAGATATGCAGGCGCAGTGGCAGAGGAGTTTATATTGCATCTTATAGTTAGTTTTGCCGCATTCTTATCAATATACTTACCAATTATAAGATGCTCCCAATTGCCGGTGTTATTATAATCTTTTGAAGTTATAGGGCCGTCATCAACCTGAATTTCCGCTTTAATAGCCTGCGGAGACTTGTTGCGGCTTTTTACCCATAGTGACAGCCTGATATATTGGCCTCTTATTTCTTCAATCTGCGATGTCTGATATTCTATATAAGAATCACCCACAGCAGATGGCGACAATAAAACAGAGGCTCTCCCATCCTTGAGCCATTCGGGGCTAACATTTCTTTCTGCTTTTCCGCCACTTCCTTCTTGATGATATGTGAACTGTTTAGGCAAAAGACTTCCGTCTGGAGATGCAACCCAATCTTCAAAAGATTTATTTGTCAACCCATTAAAAGCTTTCTTTATATGCACATAAGAACTATAGTAGTCCGGCTCCATTATAGGAGAAAAAACAAAAGGCTGCCTGTATGCAAGAGAAAGATACCTCATGCCTTGTTCAGAATATGCAGTATAACTATGCGGCTCTATAAACCTATTGGGAGGTAAAAAAGGGGTCTGTGGTGTTGTTTTAATATTAAGTGTAATGCCAGGATGTTTTTCGCTTTCATATAGTAAAGAAGATTTTCTAAGGCTATAAACAAGGTCGCTTATTAAACTAATGCTAAATACAGATAACAGAATTATTGGCGCATAATGTTTAAATTTGAGGGAAAGGGGTTTTCGTGATTTTATAAATATAAACAATACAAGCGGAACCCCTAACGATGGGACAATATATCTGACGAATTTAAATGTATTCGGAGAAAATATAATCACTATTGCTATATGACTTGCTATTAAACTCGCATATAAACCCTTTTCGCCCAAACCCTTTCTTGTGAACCAATAAACGGCAAAGATTAGAATAATAAAACCAAACAGATAGTTTGTTGCGGGATATTGCAGTTTTATCATCAAATAGACAGATATAATTATGGAGCCAAAAAATACAAAAAACGCGGCGACTTTGCATGCCTTACCATTCTTAATAAAACAACTTATAAGAGTTTGTGCGTTATGGGAATAAAAAATTGTGTTCCCGCCCCATGTATAGAAAATGTGATTAAAACCCAAAACATAAAAATATAAAAAGGCAAATATAAAAAATAATACAAAAGTATGTGTATGCCTTACAAACCACATGGGTGGATATACATAATATAAAAGCCTATGCAAACCTCCGGGAGGTCCCAGTATTAACAATCCAAAAGATATAAGAATTAACGGCCACAGCCT
>CAZVZI010000011.1:8147-14994 GCA_964631455.1 uncultured Thermodesulfobacteriota bacterium
TTCAGATCATGTCTTCCTGCCACAAGACCCAATAGAGCAATTGCCCAAGGTAAAAAACCAAGATACATATATGCCTCTGAAGGTTTTCCCCATCCAATCCGAGATGGCCAACCAACATAATTATTCCCATCAGGCGATATAATTTGAATAAACTCCCAAATTGTTGAAAATGTTCCAGTAGCGGCAATAAAACTATACGGCATATTTATACCACCAACTGTTGTTGAGGAAGGACCACTCTCATACTGAAGCGGACCACCTTCTGGAGCCTGCATCTTCGAAGTATCTACCATCCTTGCAGGAAATACATACTTATCCTTTTCCATCATGAGGACAATATTTGGCGCAGCCATAGCAAAGATAATAACAGCCGTTACTGAAAGTTTTAACACGACCATTTTAGCTTTAAATAATTCTGCGAACAAATTCCTATTAAAAAACAAGATACCCAAAGAAAAAAACAGGAGAAATATCCATGTGCCGGTAAAGAAATAGGATTGCCAATTAAGACCGATAATGCCGCCAAGCATTAGCCAATTATGCCAGCGGTAATCTTTATAATAGACAATACGTAGCAGAAAATAGGTGATAAATGGAATCCAGAGAAACTGGTTCAGGATAGCATCCTGCCTGAATGAACCAAGCATGAACGAAGAGAAAAGCAAAATCGGTGTTAGAGAAAGTCTGATAAACAGATGCGCTGCCAATGGGCGAAAAACCATATATACACCAAAAACCACAAATAGACTTTGAACAAAACGATTCCAGTTAAACAACATGACAATATCATTGGTAATAAACTTGCCGAAATATATAACTAACAATGCAACAGGCTCAAAAAGCCTCATCTGGCCTATAATGGGATAAAATGGCTCACCGGCATGGCTGAAAGGGTCCCATAGCGGGAAATGACCATTGATTATATTCTCGGCAAAGAATTGAAAAACAGGATAATTCCACAAGAGGTTGTCATGAACGAGAGTGCTTTCTCCAACTATCAGCAGAGAGCGCATTGTATATGTTAAAAAGACAACTGCCAATATGCCTGCTATTGCCTCTACAATTATAGAATGTCTTCTAATAATTCTACCAATACCTTTCTTTTCCATTTGAAAAAATCCATATAGGAAAGCGAATATGCAGATTTAAACAGAAGTTACTGCCTTATCCCTCTAAAAAAGAATCTGCGGCAGTTCTTGCTTGATAAAAGATAGTTAAATGCTCTTATAAAAATCGTGCCTGCTAAAAGCGATAGATCAAACAATATGCTTGGGGATAATAACTCTTTTTTAGACACCTCAAACCATTTTCCGCTGCCGCTTTGTCCGGGATTGAAGAGTTTCTTTAGGTTGGTAAAATTCAGATAAAATAATAGATTGGCTAGAAGGATGGTTCCCTCCAGTTCTTTCTCTGTGCAGCCTTCCGGCACATACGGAAGCGGATATTTTTTCTTGATGCCTGCGGTAACAGCGCCGGCGGAGCTGAAATTGATCCACATAGGCTCTTTTTTGATTTTATCCTTGACCATCTCATACATTGCCGTTCCTGGATAGGGCGTGGCATTATTAAACCTCGCCCTGTCAATCCCGATGTCATGCGCAAGCGAAAGGGCTTTAAATCTGTCATCAAATGTTTCGGTTGGAAAACCAAATATGAATGTGGCCTCAGTTGCAAACCCCATCTCTTTTGCAAGTTTTATGGCATCTATATTTTCTTGTACTGTTTCAGCCTTATTGATTACCTTCATTAGGTTTTCAGAAGCGGTTTCTACCCCGAACATCAAACTGTTGAAGTTGGCTGCCCTCATAGCCTTCATAAGCTCTTTATTAATACTGTCGCCGCGGGTTTGCACGCCGAAACAAGCCTTTTTATGAAAACCTTTTTTTTGTATCATCTCGCACAATTCAAACACCCTTTTTTTATTTCCGGTAAAATAATCATCAAAAAATGTGATATTGGGCTGTTTCAACTCATTGATTAAATAATCAAGCTCTTCTATAACCCGTTCCGATGAAATATATCTGTAGCTTCTTTTCGTAATAACCCGTTGGCTGCAAAAAATGCAGTCAAACGGGCATCCCCTTGAAGTTAAAATGAAACCCAGATTGTAGTGAGACGGGTCATACATATCATAAGGAAACATCGGCACTTCATTTACATCCACCATTTTTGCAGAGGTTTTTGTATAAACTATCTTCCCATCTTCTACAAAACCGATATTTTCAAGCTTATTGTATTCAATTCTACCACCTTGAATCTGCCTGATAAGTTCCAAAAATGTATATTCAGCCTCGCCTTTAACAATAAAATCAATATTGCCGTTTTGAAGAATCTCATCAGGCATTACCGTAGCATGGATGCCGCCAAACACAACGACTGCCTCTTTATCAACGGTTTTAATCATCTGCGCTATTTTATATCCGCTGGCTACATTGGCTGTCATAACACTGACGCCGACGATATGAGGTTTTTTGCATTGTTTAAGAATATCTTCTATCGTGTTTAAGTTAATATCTACCAACTCCTGATCTATTATTTTAACGGATAACCCTTGTTTCCTCAGAAAACCGGCAAGGATGCCTACTCCAATAGGCACACTCCGCGGCACAAATCTTTTGAATCTTCCAAGTTGAGTATTTATAGGTGATATGAGAATCAAATCGTACATTTTATATAATCTCCCGCCAGTCTTGTTTTTTTATATTGTCCCAAAATTCTTTTTCAGGAACAGGGTGACATTTCACCCCTTTGCTCCTTATAAGATATTCAATAATTGAAAAGGCTCTATATAAAAGATGATTGTGCATATATAAATGATACAGGTCAAACATAAGATGCACAGAAAAACCAAATAGTATTAACCAGAAATAATAACTCCAAAATCCAAGGATAAATAACAGTAAAAACATTTCTGCTGTATGAAAAATACTTAATCCATAAATTGCATGTTCTTCATGTAAAACCCAATCGTAGTATCTAAACATATCTTTTATACGGAACCTTCTGCATACAACTACAAACTCAAAGTAGTGGTCAATATCAATAAATATGACGCTTAAAAAAAAGGTAATGACATCAACACCTAAAAACGGCGCCAATATCGCACTGCCTACAGATGCCTGGATTGCATGTTGTTTTAATGTCATTCAATATTTTACCCTGCACTTATCCAATTGCATCGTAGAGTCCCCTTTTATTATGGGTTACTAAAACCATCGCTCGTAAAAAGTAGCGCTGCAAAATTCATGCAACCCAAAGAAACAACACACAACTGTTAATCCTCTATTTCCTTTCTACAATCGTATCCACCATGCAATGGCAAAGTGTAAGATGGCTAATCTCCACATGGCCGTAGGAGTTTGACGGCACATAGAAATTAAGTTCTCCTGTATACCTTAAAGGATTATCAGGTTTAAAACCTGACATGGTTATTGTATGACAATTTTTCCTTTTGCCCGCATCTATGCCGCGTAATATATTTTCTGATTTGCCGGAACTGCTTATGGCCACAAGCACATCCCCTTTATCCGCAAACATCTCAATGGGTTTTTCAAATACTTGTTGATATGAAAAATCGTTGCTTATGCAGGTGAGCAGCGAAGAATCGTTGAAACAGATTGCCCGCATACCGCCATTTTTAAAAAAGTCTATGGCCTGATGGCTTGCGATAGAGGCGCTTCCGCCGTTTCCAATGAATATAACTTTATTGCCGTTCGAGGTTTGATTGGCAACTAAATTTATGGCCCTCTCCAGCGCATCTGCAAAATCAATAGTTTTATTGTTTTTATCAGTAACTTGTGTCTTTAAAAACAGACCCCCAAGTTCTGAAAAATAACGGTCAATATTCTTTATCATGCATCCTCCTGAACTTTGAAATCCTTGCCTTCATGCGTAGCAATCTTTAGCAGAATATTTGAAAAAGTCAACATTAAAAGGTTTCGCGCTCACAAGAATATATATAAGCGTTTGTTAAATTTTCTTATAAAACTCAACAATCTTATTCACCACATATTCCTGCTCTTCCGGTGTAAGTTCAGGATAAATTGGCAGCGCAAGGGTTTCTCTGGCTGCTTTTTCAGATACTGGGAAATCTCCTTTTTTGTATCCAAGGTATCTGAAACACTCTTGCAAGTGTAATGGAACAGGGTAATATATTTCTGTTCCTATGCCTTCTTTTGTTAGACATTCTCTTAATGCATCCCGCTTTTTAACCCGGATAACATATTGATTGAACACATGACGATTATACGGCCGCGCCGTCGGCAGAGAAACCGCGCCTGCAAGACCGGCATCGTGGAAGAGTCGGTTGTATCTTTTTGCTCCTTCATTCCTGTTGTTTTCCCATATCTTAAGGTGTTTCAATTTTATTCTTAATATGGCGGCCTGTATCTCATCCAGCCTGCTATTTATACCCACAAACTTATGATAGTACTTTGGTTTGCTCCCGTGTACTCTCAAAATCCTGACCTTTTCCGCCAGCTTCTCATTATTGGTAGTCACCATGCCGCCGTCTCCAAAACCGCCAAGATTTTTTGACGGATAGAATGAGAAACTCCCGAAATCACCCATGGAGCCTGCCCTTTCCCCTTTATATTCTGCGCCAATGGTTTGGGCTGCGTCTTCAACTACAGTGAGTTTATGTTTCTTGCTTATTTTCAGAATTGGCTCCATTTCTGCGCATTGACCATAAAGATGAACAGGGATAATTGCCTTTAATCGCGACCTTTGAGATGCAGTCTGTTTTTTTACAACATGCTCCAATCTGTTCGGATCAATATTATAGGTATCAGGCTCTATATCCACAAAGACCGGTATGGCATTCAGCCGTGCAATAGAACCTGCTGTAGCAAAGAATGTATACGGCGTGGTAATGACCCTGTCTCCGGCGCCGATGCAGGCAGCCATAAGCGGCAACAATATGGCGTCTGTTCCTGAGGCGACGCCTATGGCAAATTTTGCATTGCAATACCCGGCTATCTCCTGCTCCAATGCCTTTACATTTTCTCCAAGGATAAACGACTGATTATCACAAACCTTTTCAATCTCTTTTAACACCTCTTCTCTTATGCCCTGATACTGTAGTTTGAGATTTAATAATGATACCTTCAAATATCCCTCCTTAATAGTATAGCTTTTGTTCTAATGAGTAACCGCTAACAGCCTCTTTAGCCAACCGTTTTTTACGCTAATCGCCCCTTCGGGGCATATTTCCAGGCAACAAAAACATCGTATGCACTTATCATAGTCAATGTTGATTTTATCCGTCTTTGTCATAATCCCCGGGGGGCATATATCAACGCACATATTGCATAACGTGCAATCTTTATTGTTTACTTCGGGCCTTGCCGTAAGCGGCTTTCTCATATAGCTGTGAAGCGAAAACGGGAGTTTAAATTCTGCGCCAATCATTGGAGGAAACTTAAAATCTGATATCCTCACATCTTTTATCTTTTCCCCAAGGACATTTATCTTATCTATGTCTGTTACCCCGGTCTCATCCTCTTTCGCAACCTTTGTTGTAAAAAGGTCATTTGCCTTAGCGCCCAGCGTCTCTGTTATAATCCTGTCAAGGGCTATACAGTCAGCGGATGCAAATAAAAGTCCGAGCCTTCTCGGATCGCCGCCGCTTCCCGGCCCATTGCCCTGCATACCGACAATGCCGTCAACTATTGTCAGTCTGGGCTTTAGAAACAGATATGTATCAACAAGCATTCTTGCAAAGGCATTAGTATCAACGCCTGCTGCCATATGCCACTGCGGTTTTCTCGCCCCTACGACGCAGCCAAACATATTTTTCACGCCAAGGGTTAAAAACATCTGGACGTGGGTCTTAAGTTTTGGAAGGTTTATTATGCCGTCGGCCTCTATCGCCTCTTTTGATAGCTCAAGCCTCTTAAAGGTTTTCCCCGCAGGATTTTCCACACTTACAGATGTGGCAAGGCCTATCACATCTACATCAAATTCTTTTGCAACCGCCGCAATCCCGCATTTTTGGGCTACATTTGCAGCGCTGCCCATCCCTGGGCTGTCACCCACAACAGGGCACGCCCCAGCCTCTTGGACAAGCTGTATCACTGCCCTCACTACCGCAGGGTGGGTTGTTACTGCCGCATCAGGAGGTTTTGCAGAAAGGAGGTTCGGTTTTAAAAGAATGCGTTCGCCTTTTTTTACAAATGCCCTAATACCGCCGAGGAGGTCTACAGACTCTTTTACAGCCTTATAGACCTCCTCGTTAACATAATCATTGCATTTAGTAATAACTACATCTGGTTTCATTTAGTAGTTGCCGATTCATCGGCGTTTTTTAATTAAAGATAAGCAGATACGCCCATAAATGGGCAACTACTTTTTCTTCAACTCCTCCACCACGCCGCCCAAATCCAAAGGCAGAAGCACTATTTCCATTCTTCTGTTTTGCGCCCTGCCCTCTGCAGTATCATTGCTGCCGATAGGCCTGTACTCCGAATACCCCTCGGCAGATAAAAGCTTGGGGGCAATGCCGACCTTATCCTGGAGATACCGCACAACGCTTGTCGCCCTTGCAGTGGAAAGCTCCCAGTTCGTCGGATACTTTTCCTTTATCCTTGCGCCTATCTTTACATTGTCTGTATGCCCTTCTATCTTTATCTGTTTGTCGGTTATTCCTTTTAATATCGCACCCACCCTATCAAGCACCTTCAGGCCTTCCGGTTTTATCTCCGCCTTGCCTGAGTCAAACAATATCTTCTCAACCATATTCACAGACAATCTGTCTAGGGCCTGCGTAATCTTTATATCTCCTTTTTCTATTTCCTGTTTCATTTCGCTGAGCAGTTTTTCATAGGTATTTTTTACCCCTGCCAATTCC
>CAZVZI010000012.1:0-14391 GCA_964631455.1 uncultured Thermodesulfobacteriota bacterium
CCTAAACCAAAACTAAGGAGGCAAATATATATGAAACTCACATGCCGACAACTCGGCACAAAGGGGAATGAAAATTTTGTCATTCCCGAAGTTTTAATCGGGAATCCGGTTTTATTAACACCATATCCGTCCCCGAATGTCTTTATCGGGGATAGAAGCATTCGGGGATGACAGAGAAGGAAGATTTTCGAAACAAACCTGTAAGAAACAAAACAAGGAGGCAATATGAACAACACAAAAACAAATGAACAGGGCAGGCACAGAGGCCTGCCCCTACCATCCCTCTTAACGCCCCCTCTGTCCCCCTCTTACAGTAAGAGGGGGAAGGGGACGTTAAAATCATATTTTAGCGGGGGCAGGGGGAGGATGCCTCTACGCGCCATCGCTATCATGTTATGGATTGCAACGTTGGCAATGCCCACCCTATTTGGCGGCGCAGCATGGGCATTGCCACAGGACGGAACAGTGGCAGCAGGCGGCTCGACCATCACCCAGCCCGATGCCAGCGCCATGAACATAAATCAAAGCACGGACAAGGCCATCATCAACTGGCAGGGATACGGCATAGGCGTAAATGAGCGGCAGCAGAAGCATTGGGCATAGACAACTCAGGAACCATAACAGCAGACGGCGGACAAGTCCTCATATCAGCGCAGATTGCCGGGGATTTGTTGAAGACCGTAATCAACAACACCGGAGTAATACAGGCAAGGACAATAGAAAACCATAACGGAACAATCAAACTCCTCGGCGGAATGGAAAATAACGCAATTAATGTCGGCGGCACGCTGGATGCAAGCGCGCCAAATATTCCCTCTCCCCTTGCGGGAGAGGGCCAGGGTGAGGGGTATAACGGCGGATTCATCGAGACATCTGCGGCAAAGGTGAACATCGCGGATGACGCTGTTATCACAACATATGCGCCTTACGGCAAAACCGGCACATGGCTCATAGACCCGAATGATTACACCATTGCCGCAAGCGGCGGGGACATTACCGGAGCAGCGCTCGGAACCAATCTTGGCACAAACAACATAACCATCCTGAGTTCAGACGGTGCAACCGGCACAAACGGCGACATCTTTGTAAATGACGCGGTAAACTGGAGCGCAAACACATTGAACCTTACCGCAGAGAGAAATGTCGAAATAAACGCGGTTATGACCGCCACCAGCACGGCAGGGTTGGAGATGAATACCGGCGCAGGCGGAGCAGTCAATGTGGGTTTCAACACTGACGGCAGCTTCAAAGGCAGGGTTGATCCGGCAGCAGGCACATGGCTGACCATCAATAGTAATGTCTATACGATTATCAACAGCCTCGGCGCGGGAGGCTCTACCACCGGAACGGATTTGCAAGGCATGAGCGGCAGCCTTGCGGGCAGATATGCCCTTGGCAGCAACATTGACGCAACAACAACATCCTCATGGAACGCAGGCGCGGGCTTTGCGCCTGTGGGCAATAACATCTTGCCATTTGAGGGTATTTTTGACGGACTGGGGCATACCATTACAGGGTTGACCATCAACCGTCCCGCCACGACCTATGTGGGGCTGTTCGGTCGCACCAGTTACGGCAGCATTATCAGCAATGTGGGGCTTTTGGATGTAAACATTACCGGCAATTACTATGTCGGCGGATTAGTGAGGGAGAACGGCGGCACAATCACCAATTCCTACGCAACAGGCACTGTAGACGGCGGCAGTGGCGACAATGTCGGCGGGCTGGTGGGTTACAACTATGGCGGCACAATAGATAATTCCTACTCTACCGGCAGCGTGAGCGGCAGATACTATGTCGGCGGTTTGGTGGGTTTGAACAATGACACAATTACCGATTCCTACTGGGACACCGAGACCTCGGGTAGAGCAAATTGCGTGGGTTTAGGAAGCGACTCCGGCTGCACAGGGCTGACCACTGCCCAGATGAAACAGCAGGCTAATTTCAGCAACTGGGATTTTACTGACATTTGGCGTATATATGAAGGGGACACCTATCCGCTGCTCAAGAGTTTCCTGACGCCGCTTACCGTTACGGCAACAAGCGGCAGCAGAGTCTATGACGGGACAACTGATGGCATCGGAGTGAGTTACTCGCTCACGCCGGACATGACCAAGGTTTTAGGAACATTGGTTTACACCGGCGCTGTAAAAGATGTCGGCGACTACACCATCACCCCCGGCGGCTACTACTCCATTCAGCAGGGTTACGACATTTCCTATGCCAACGGCGCATTGACTGTAACACCTGCGGCATTAACCGTAACAGCCAATGCAGACAGCAAGACATATGACGGCTTGGCTTACACAGGCGGCAACGGCGTAACCTACACCGGCCTTGTAAACAGCGAAACATCCGCCGTGCTTGGCGGCGCGCTTGCATACGGCGGCACATTGCAAGGCGCAATCAATGCAGACGGCTATGTCATCACGCCCAGCGGACAGACATCGGGCAACTACACAATCACCTATGTTGACGGTGTTCTGACCATTACTGCCGCGCCATCAATCATCACATCTGCGCCAGGGACAACCACAACCACGGCAAGCTACACCGATGTAATACAGGAATGGTTGAGAAGCGGCAGCGCAGCCCAAGCCGCAGAGCAGCCGGCAAAGTTTGAAGTTGCGTATGCCTCCGCCGATTCTCCGGTCTTCACCTTTACGGAAACCGGCCGCAGACCGTTGATAACCGACTACCGGTCATCGGAGCGGGATGCCGGGCATCGGTGCCTGATTGTGAAAAAAGATGTGAACCCGATTATTGTTGAGGCGGATTGTAAGTAAGGCGGCCGAAAGTTTATAAGGCTTCCTCCAAAAAGAACCCCCATCAGCGCTGATGGGGTTCTTTTGTTTCTGTGGCGGCAGGAGTTTCCTCCTGCCGCTGCTGTTTGCTGTCAGGAGGCAACTCCTGACAGCACAATAATATGAGATAAGCAGAGCTGTAGGATGGGTTAAGCAAAGCGAGCCCATCAAAATTTCGGAGGATGTATGAAAAAAGGCATCATCGCTATCGCAACACTGGCAGTTCTCAGCGCCACAGCAACATACGCAGAAGAACATTTCGGGGTCGCGGTCTATCCGGGAGCTAAGGCAGACACCGCCGCAAAAGCCTATTGCTCGAAGTTCGGCCCGGAGTCGGTCAGACAAATGAAGGAAGTGTTCAAGGACAGCGTGGATGGCGGCACCTTCTGCTACCGGACGAACGACGAGTTCAGTAAGGTAATTGCCTACTACCGGAAGCAGAAAGGGATCGAACCACTGGGCGCTCCAAGCGAACGTGGCAACGAGAAAGCCATGGTCTTCTGTAAAGAGGGGATGCAGTGCGCCAGTATGGGCGATGGTGTGGATATTTCAATCTCCACGCCATGGTCGGTCGGCGCTACTATTTACAAGGATGTCTTAATCACCATCAGAAAGGCCGTTCAGAAATAAGTTTCCTGTGGTGACAGGAGTTTCGGTTATTGCAGAAGTATGGAGTAAAAAAGGCGCGGGAAATGAAAATTACGGAAAAAGAGATAGAGAGACTGGTCTTTGAAGGAAGATAATGCCAAAAGTTGTCTTTGACACGAATGTTTACATCTCCGCCCTTTTAACAAAGGGAGGAAAAGCGGAAGAGGTGTATTTCCTGGCAATGCAAGGCAAGATTAAATTGTACACATCCGTATCCATACTTACTGAAACAAAGATACGCCTATGAGTATTTTGCTGGAATTCAGAGGGTCATTGGGCTTTGCGGTGCCTGCGTTTGAGATATGATGATAGCGGTAAGCGAAATCAATGCTTGTATCCTTTGTAATAAAATAATGGAACCCCGCCCCTGCCTGATAGTTGCCGTTGAGTTTTGACCCAAGCTCCGGCGCATCAAGCTCGGTGTAAATCAAACCGCCGCCTGCAATAAAATATGGAATGAATTTTTCTGAAACAGCAGTAAGATTCCAGCATCCAAGGAGAGTAACCCCGGTCATTAATGTTGTTTCCGGACGCATAACAAGATTAAAAGGGATTTCAAGGATTATCTCGTGCCGTCCTTTATACCACGACCTGCCTATTTCTTGAGTAAAGAACCTGCCTCTACTTATCATTAAATCAACGGTTTCAACCACTGTCCGTGTATTGCCAAAACCTGGATGTGTAACGCCATAGCCGCCTAAAATAGTCCAGTGGTCTTTTGCCCACCCTATGCCCTCGGCCTTTTCATCATCAGAAAAGGCGGCAGATGCAAAGAAAAGAACAAACAACGCCGAAGCTATAAAAAGGCGATATGTCTTATTGATGCGCATCTATTGACATCCGTTTTGTTTTAAAGGCTTTATAAATCTCTCCCACAAAGGCCTCCATGTTGCCCAGTCATGGCCGCCTTTTCCTGTAAACACCTGCGCTTCAGGAAGTCTTTGCTCAAGCAGTTTATGGGCGGGGGCGAATCTATCATCCTGACCGTAAGCCAGATAGAGCGGAGGCAGTTCTTGCCCTGGCATTGTGTATAATTTAAGCCATTTCCAGAGGCCTCTTTGATAATCGTCTTTGCCGATGTTAACTGGCTCCCATTTGTTCAGACCGCCTGTCTTTCCCCTTTCTATCATTTTTTTATATGTATTGGAAGAAAAAACCATATTGACAGGCCATTGCGGTGGTGATAGATTTAATCCATTATAATGAAGATTAAATTAAAAATTTCGCGCTGCGACCCGATGGGCAGGGCAGGCTGCGAGCCGTTTCTCCAGGCATACGATATAGAGGCAAAGGATGGAATGACCATCCTTGACGCCCTTCACCTTGTGAAGGATGAGCAGGATGGAACTCTGGCATTCAGACGCTCGTGCAGAAGCGCCATCTGCGGTTCCTGCGCTGTAAACATAAATGGTTTCCCAAAACTTGCCTGCAAGACACAGCTTATTGCTGAATACAAAAAAAGCGCAGCGATTGTCATCGAGCCTCTTTCCAACCACAGGGTTATAAAAGACCTTGTCGTTGATTTCAATCCGTTTTGGGAAAAGCTCAATAAAATAGAGCCGTGGCTGAATAGTGAAGCAGCTATCAGCGGTCAGCCGTCGGTTGTCAGCAAACAGGCTGCGCTCAAGATAAACAATTCCAGCAAGTGCATCATGTGCGGCTGCTGCAATGCGGCATGCAATACCTTGGAGATCGACAGGCATTTTATCGCCCCTGCCGCGTTGGCAAAGACATGGAGGTTTGCGGGCGATGCAAGGGAAAAGCAGAAGAAAAAGAGGCTTGAGAAAATCAGCGATGCTCATGGTATGTGGGATTGTGTAAGATGCGTCCACTGCACCGAGTATTGTCCAAAGGAAGTGGCTCCGCTTCAGGCAATAGAGAGGTTGAGGGCCGAGGCGATAAATCAAGGAGTTGTAGATAATCACGGAGCAAAACACGTGGAGTCAATGGTGGACTCCATAAAAAGGGTAGGCAGGCTGGATGAGGCTGCAATGACATTTAAGACACTTGGGTTTTTGAGGTCTCTTGGTATGATACCATTCGGTCTGAAAATGGAAATGCACGGAAAGATGCCTGTGCCGCTTATATTCCCGCAGATTGAAAAAATCGAAGAGGTAAAGAAGATATATGAAGAGATAGAAAAGAAGAGAAGAAAAGAGACACCTAACAGTCAGCAAGCTGATAGCTGAAAGCTATATGTATATGCCCAAAACCTTAAAATACGCCTATTATCCCGGCTGTGCATCTCAGGCGATAACAAAAGAGGCTAATTTAAGCACCAGAAAAATCGCGAAGGTTCTGGGAATAGAACTTTATGATATGCCCAAGGCAAACTGCTGCGGCGCAGGTCTTTTGACGGACTATGATTATGAGCTATACCTTGCCCTGAATGCGAGAATCTTTGCGCAGGCAGAGGAGATGGGCATGGACATAATGACTATATGCTCCACATGCCTTATGGTCATGTCAACGGCAAACAGGGATTTAAAAAACGACCCAAAGCTTTTAGAAAAGACAAATGAGGTATTGGCAGCAGCTGGTTTGCGATACAATGGAACCATAAAAATAAAACAATTGCTCTGGGTTTTGGCCGAAGATTATGGTCTGGAGAATTTAAAAAGGAAAACAACACGGCCTTTAAAAAACATGAAGATAGCCCCATTTTACGGATGCCATTCATTGAGGCCGTCGGATGCTCTCAGTTTTGACGACCCTGAAAACCCGCAATCGCTGGATGCGGTGATTGCAGCAATTGGAGCAGAGCCGGTGGAGTATGATGGGAAAACCAAATGCTGCGGGTTTCAGGTTGATTTGGTAACAGAGGATACGGCTGTTGAAATGACGGGAAAGAGGCTTATGGATGCCAAAGATGAGGGGGGGAACTGCATGGTGACCCCATGCCCTTTTTGCCATATAAATCTGGATAATTATCAGGGCATGGCAGAGAAGAAAATAGGCCATAAAATAGATATGCCGGTCTTCCATCTTGCCCAGATGGTTGGTCTTGCCCTTGGCATGACAGCAGAGGATCTGGAGTTGTCCCGGCATCTCGTATCGGCGAGGGATATTTTGAAGTGAAATGAAGATTCGTGATATTATAAAATTGATAGAAAGCGATGGTTGGTATCAAGTAGATACGAGAGGAAGCCATCGTCAATATAAGCACCCTACAAAGTCAGGCAGGGTAACAATTGCCGGTCATCATGGCGATGATTTGGCGCCAGGAACTCTCAACAGTATTTTGAAGCAGGCTAAATTGAAGGAGGTAAAATAAAATGTATCGTTTTCTTGTTGTAATCGAAAAGGCAGATGGAAACTATTCTGCATATTCACCTGATTTGCCCGGATGTGCAGCTACAGGAACTACGCGTGAAGAAGCAGAGCAAAACATGCACGAAGCCATTGAATTGCACTTGCAAGGGCTGAAAGAGGATGGGCTGGCTATCCCTCAGACAACTTCCTTTGCAGAGTATCTTGCCGTCAGATAAAATTTCACCATTCTGTTATTCCGTAAGATAAACAAAGTTGAACGTGCAGGAGGAAACTTATGAGCCTTTTTATCACATTTGAAGGGGTTGAGGGGAGCGGGAAGACAACGCAGATGGAGATGCTTAAGGAGCATCTGGAATGGAAAGGCTTTCAGGTTGTTTCCACAAGAGAGCCTGGCGGAACGGAACTTGGCGAGAAGATAAGGGGTATGCTCTTAAATATGGAAGGCCAGACCATAACCCCCTGGTCGGAGCTTTTGCTTTATGCGGTTTGCAGGGCGCAACTGGTTAATGAGGTTATAAAGCCGGCGCTTCTCGATAAGAAAATTGTTTTATGCGACAGGTTTGCGGATTCTACCGTTGTTTACCAGGGTTATGTCAGGGGTTTAAATCTTGAGGCCGTTGCCAGCCTTAACAAATGGGTGACTGAAGGCGTATCGCCGACTGTAACATTCATTATAGATTGTCCGCCTGATATCGGGTTGAAACGCGCACTGGCCAGGATTGATACGCGTCCGGGCGGCAACAAAGAAGACCGCTTTGAAAGAGAGAACATAGAGTTTCATAAAAAAATAAGGGATGGTTATGTCAGGCTGGCCAAACAAGAGGCTGACAGAATCAAGATTATCAATGGAGACAGAGATATTCCTGTTATTCATAAAGAGATATGTGGTATAATTGAACAAAAATTAGAGGCCGTAGGCAAGAGGCAGTAGAAGAAAGATTATGCCCTTCAAAGATATTCTGGGTCACGATAAAGAAATAACCATCCTGAAAAAAGCCCTTTTAAACAACAAGGTTGCCCATTCATTTTTGTTTGTCGGGCCGGAGGGCGTAGGAAAACGGTTTGCTGCCGTTTCTCTTGCCAAGTCTCTCAACTGTTCTGCTGCCGCAGATGATTTTTGCGGAATTTGCCAAAACTGCAAGGATATAGAAAACGTCTCATATAGCGATGTTTTTATGCTTGAACCGAGAGAGCCGGAATCCAAAGGCGGAGATGTAAACCATGAAACCGGCATAATAAAAATCGATGCTGTGAGGGATGCGCAGCAAAGGCTGTATTACAGGGCTATTAGGGGCGGCAAGAAGATATGCATAGTGGATGGCGCGGAAAAGATGAACAAAGAGGCTCAGAATGCCTTTCTCAAAACGCTTGAAGAACCGCCGCCTGATTCCGTTATAATATTGGTTGTCAGCGACGGGGCAACCCTTTTGCCGACCATAGTCTCCCGCTGCCAGAGGGTAAATTTCAGACCGTTGCCGCGAAATATTATGGTCGGGGTAATTAAAGAACGATTGGTTGTAAATGATGAGACTGCCGCGCTTTTGTCCTCTTTAAGCGGAGGGAGCGTGGGAAAGGCGCTGGGCTGGGATATAGAATCAATGCTTGAACAAAGGAGAAAGATTGTAGAAATACTGATGCGGCTTTCTTTGACTGATATGGAAGGGCTTTTTAATGCGGCGGAAGAGATATCAAAAGGCGAGAGACCTGTGGAATCTCTGGAGTTTTTAAAGATGTGGTACAGGGATATCGCCGTGATAAAGGAGGGAAGAGAGGATATGGTTGTAAGCTCCGACCTCCTGCCTGTTTTAAAAAAGCATACACAGACACAAACATTTTCAAAAATCATATCCGGCTTCAAAGCGATACTTAATGCCCAGGCTGATATTATGCCGCCGCGATACGCAAACAAACAGTTGACTGTTGAGAATTTGTTGATGCAGCTTGCTCAATAAAACTTGTCCCGTTATGTATTTAAACGGGAACGGAGGTTTTCCCAATGCCAACAGTAGTCGGCGTTAGATTTAAAAAGGCATGCAAGATATACGACTTTGATGTAAACAATCTGGAACTCAAATCCGGCGACCGGGTTATTGTTGAAACAGAGAAGGGTATGGCTATGGGCCTGGTTGCTCGCGGCCCTGTCGAAAAAAACGCATCAAGCCTTGTTCACACGTTAAAAAAGGTGATACGAAAGGCTGTGGAAAGCGATATGGAGCGGCTTGAATTCAACAAAGAAAGGGAAGCCGAGGCTGCTTCTATTTGCAGGCGTGAGATAGGCAAATACAGCCTTGCCATGAAGCTTATAAATGTGGAGTATCTTTTTGATTCCAGCAAGGTCATATTTTCTTTTATTTCCGAGAACAGGGTGGATTTCAGAGATATTGTCAAGGACCTGGCCAACGAGCTTCACACGCGCATAGAGATGCGTCAGATAGGGGTCAGGGATGAGGCAAAGATGCTGGGAGGGATCGGCCCGTGCGGCAGAATGCTCTGCTGCTCCGCTCATATGGTTAATTTTGAACCGGTGAGCGTTAAGATGGCAAAGGAACAGAACCTATCTCTCAACCCCGCAAAATTGTCAGACGTATGCGGCAGGCTTATGTGCTGCCTTTCATATGAGACAGGCCAGAGCGCCAGAGATGCCGCTAATCCGGCTTCCAATTGCTGCCATTCCAATAATCCTTCGCAAAGTCAACCATCCTCTTTACCAGGTGCGTAACTCCAGATGCCGCAAGATAAAAAAACATTTTACATAACGACGCCAATCTATTATGTCAATGATGTGCCGCATATAGGCCATGCCTATACCACTGTTGCGGCAGACTGTATTGCGCGGTATAAAAGACTCAAGGGATATGATGTCTTTTTTCTGACAGGCACGGATGAGCACGGCCAGAAGGTGGAGAAGGCGGCAAAGGAAAAAGGGCGAACCCCTCAGGAACATGCAGACCTGATGGTTGAAAATTTCAAAAACCTCTGGAAGGTTCTGAACATAACCCATGACGGGTTTATCAGAACAACGGATGATGAGCATAAAAAAATCGTAAGAGAAACGCTTCAGAAATTGAGGGATAAAGGCGAGATAGAAAAGCGGTCGTATTCAGGGATGTATTGCACGCCATGCGAAAGATTCTGGACAGATAAGGATGTGGTAAACGGCAACTGTCCTGACTGCAAGCGGCCTGTGGAGCATATAGAGGAGGAAAATTATTTCTTCCTCATGGCAAAATATCAAAAACGGCTCAGTGAGTATATAGAGAAAAATCCCGGCTTTATCCTTCCGGCGACGAGGAGAAATGAGGTGTTGGGTTTTCTCGACCCCAAGACCAGAACCCTTGGCGACCTCTGCATATCAAGGCCAAAGGCAAGGCTCGCCTGGGGTATTCCGCTTCCATTTGATGAAAATTACACAACTTATGTCTGGTTTGATGCGCTGTTGAATTATTATTCCGCTACGCAATATCTATCTACGAACTCAACATGGTGGCCTGCCGACCATCATCTCATCGGAAAAGATATTCTTACAACCCATGCGGTGTATTGGTCAACCATGCTCATGGCTTTGGATATGAAACTGCCGAAAAATATCTTTGCCCACGGCTGGTGGACTGTGGAAGGGCAAAAGATGAGCAAGTCTCTGGGCAATGTGGTTGACCCGCATGAGATCATAGAAAAATACGGCGTTGACCAGTTCAGGTATTTTTTGCTTCGGGAAGTTCCGTTCGGACTTGATGGAGATTTTTCCGTGAGTGCGTTGAAGGGACGAATAAACGGCGATTTGGCAAATGATTTGGGAAATCTGCTCAGCAGGACGCTGACCATGATTGAAAAATACTGTGAGGGTAAAATTCCTGCTTTTAGCGAAAATGTCAGTATAGATATGCAGAGTGAAATGAATATCAAGAACCGTTTTCCTATTGAGGTAGACCGTCACATGAGCAACCTTCAGTTCCATTTGGTTTTGTTTGACATATGGTCTGCTATAGGTAGCATGAACAGATATATTGAAGAGGTAGCGCCATGGAAGGTTTACAAAGAAGGAAATAGAACAAAACTCAACAACATACTTTACACCCTTGCCGAAGGTCTGCGTATTATTGCAATTTACCTCTACCCATTCATGCCTGCAACCGCTGAAAAGATATGGCGGCAGCTTGGACTTAAAAAGGGGTTTGATGGTATACTTTTTGACAAAGAAACGGCGTGGGGCAAGGACATCAGCGGCACAAAGGTCTGCAAAGGAGAGATGTTGTTTCCGAAAATAGAGACTTAAAGACCTCAAACCTAAAGGTTTGAGTTACAGTAACTCAAGGCTTTAGCCTTGATAACACAGGAGATGCCATGAAAAACTTATTGACTTTATTCATAATGCTTGCTTTTATTTCCGGCTGTTCAAAGGGAAATGATATAACGGCAAAACCCGTTCAGGATAAAAAGCCTGCCAGAGTTGTAAAGTTGAATGTGGATATGACAGAGGAACAGAGGTTGCAAAAAGCCAGTGATAACGGCTTCCAATCGTGGAGAAACAGCCCTACGGATGTTGCGCAGGCCGCGCTTGTTAACGCAGGGGCAAATATAAATATGGCTGATTGCAGATTGTTGTCGGAAAAGGGAGATGAGGCGGTAGTTGCGGCAAACGATAAAAAAGGCGCGTATAAGGTTATCTGCAAGCGGCTTGTAAAGGACGGCGGCATATGGACTGCAACAGAGGTGGAGGTTAGCGAGACCGGAGAAGCCGTTGCCCCTGTCGTAGACCATGAGCATATGAGCCATGAACACCATTAACAGTTGAAAAAGTCGCTTTTGGGTCATTGCGAGCAAAGCGAAGCAATCTCGTATTTACTGGGGTTGCTTCGTCGCTCCGCTCCTCGCAATGACAGCAACAAGACACTTTTTCAACAAGCTTTTAACTCAATTTTAAGGAATCAACATTGTCCAATCAATCCAGACTAATTGACACTCATGCCCATCTTGACGACCCTAAATTCAACAGCGATACAGATGATGTAATAAAAAGGGCACAGGATGCGGGCATTGAAAATATCATAACCGTAGGTACATGGCAGAAAGATGCAGGGCTGGGACATATCCTGCCCCTACTGGACAGATACGATATTCTCTATGCCGCCCTCGGCGTTCATCCGCATGATGCAGGCGACGCAGGCGAAGAAGCCTTCAACGAAATTAAAGAACTGTCAGCGCACGCTAAAGTTATCGCCATAGGCGAAACCGGTCTTGATTATCACTACGAACATTCGCCAAAGAATATCCAGAAAACCGTATTTATAAAACACATCCGGCTTGCCCGTGAATTGAATCTTCCGCTTACAATTCACAGCAGAGAGGCGGAGAGCGATACGTTGGAGATACTTGCGCAGGAAGGCATTAGGGCTATTGGTGGCGTGCTGCACTGCTTTTCAGGCAGTTATGAAATGGCAAAGAAATGTCTTGATATGGGGCTTTATCTGTCGTTTACCGGTGTTGTTACATTCCCGAAGGCGGCGAATATCCATGAGGTGGTAAAAAAGGTGCCCGTGGAGAGGATGCTTGTTGAGACAGACTGCCCGTATCTTGCGCCTCTTCCGCATAGAGGCAAGAGAAACGAGCCTTCATTTATTCTTGAAACTGCAAAAAAGATTGCTGAGATAAAAGGGCTTTCCTACGATGATGTTGCAAGGATTACAACTTTAAATGCAAAAGAATTGTTTGGTATCGGAGAAAAAACGGAGACGGCAAAAATAGTTTATCAAATCAGAAATTCCATTTATATCAATATCACCAACCGCTGCACAAACTACTGCACATTCTGCGCAAAATTCAAGTCTTATACTGTCAAGGGGCATTATTTACGATTGAAGCAAGAGCCTGCCTTTCTTGATGTAATAAGGGCTGTGGGCGACAGACCTGCTGAAAAATATGATGAGATTGTATTCTGCGGCTATGGCGAGCCTCTTATAAGGCTTGAATTAGTAAAAGAGGCCGGGCTGTTTCTAAAAAAACAGGGGTGCAAAATACGGATAGACACGGACGGTCTTGCCAATCTTGTTCACGGAAGAAATGTCCTGCCTGAGCTTAAATTCGTTGATACTATATCAGTAAGCCTCAATGCCGCTGATTCGGAGACATATCAGAAACTTGTGAAAACTCCGTATGGCGATAAAGCGTTTCCTGCGATACTCTGGTTTTTAAAAGAGGCAAAGAAATATATTCCAAGTATTGTTGCCACCATAGTTGCTGTGCCTGGACTTGATGTTGAGGCATGCAGGAAACTGGCCGAAGAGGAGATAGGCGTGGGTTTCAGGGTGAGACTGTATGATGAGGTGGGGTGATCAATCCTTGCATCTCTCAAATATCTCGTCAAACACCGCTGCGGGAAGATGGATAAACGTCTTAAGCGCTTCAGGGTCAAAATGTTCCGGTTTTGTTCTTCCGTCCCCCTCCATTATTATTTTACAGGTCTGTTTGTGGCTGAAAGGCTCTTTGTAAGGTCTTTTGCTCCGTAATGCGTCATACTGGTCGGCAATTATAACTATCCTGCCTTCTATGGGTATTTCCTCGCCTTTCAACCCATGCGGGTATCCTGTGCCGTCCCATCTTTCATGATGAGTCAATGCCACGGTTGCCGCCATCTGCAAATGAGGGTGCAGGGAATCCGCCATCATCTCTTTGCCTATTGTAGTATGCGTCTTCATAATGTCAAACTCATCTTTTGTAAGAGAGGCAGGCTTAAGCAGTATTCCGTCAGGTATGCCTATCTTTCCTATATCGTGCATGCTGCTTGTGAGGGCTATAGCCTCGATAAAATCATGAGGCATATTCAATTTCTGCGCCAAACTGGCCGAATAAAACCCGATCCTTTTTATGTGCGCGCCTGTGTCGGTATCCCTGTATTCGGAAACAACAGTCAGGCGGTGCACTACCTCCATATTCATGCTCTTAACCGTGCTGAGGGCATCGGCAAGCTCCAATGTCCTTTTTTTTACATCTTGCTCAAGCCTGTATTTATAATTCTTCTGCATCTCCAAAAGCCTGTGATAATCAATCGCCTTTTTTACGGAATAGGCCAGATAATCCGGATTGTAAGGCTTCATAATAAAATCAAACGCCCCTTTTTTTATAGCCTCAATCGCCGTATCAAGCTCTGCGTATCCGGTCATTAAAATCACAGGGGTTTCCTTGTCCAGCATGTGCGCCTTTTCAAGCAGGTCAATGCCTGTCATCCCCGGCATCTTTATGTCTGTCAGCACAACATCAAACCTTTCCTTACGCAGTATGGCAACCGCATCTTCCGGCTTGTTGCAGGCGGCAACAAGATAGCCGCATTCCTTTAAAAGCAGGTTTGCGCTGTTAAGGGCAAAGGCATCGTCATCCACTACAAGCACTGAAGCGGCAGTTTCTACATTTGTCATTTGCCGAGCACCTCCTTTATCTTTACTGAAAGCTCATTTGGCACTACCGGTTTTGAGATAAGGTTAAACCCTTCCATGGATATATCCGCTGCTTTAAACATATCCCCCGTATATCCGCTTAAAAAAATAACTTTGGCATCGGGCCTTATTTTCCTGATTTCTTTACAGGCCTCCAATCCTCCTTTTTTCGGCATTATCATATCAAGGATAACAAGCCGGATTTCATCCTTGTTTGCCGTGAATTTATTTACTGCATC
>CAZVZI010000013.1:0-14347 GCA_964631455.1 uncultured Thermodesulfobacteriota bacterium
GCAGTCACATTGTGATTCGGGTCAACCACGATAATCTTTGCGCCGTTATACTTTGCCTCATGGGCAAAATGGGCGTCAGGTATCCTCATGGCAGTGAAGTTCTGGGTCCACCCTACGAGGCAGTCCGCAGTAAACCAGTCATCAAGCGGGGAACCTATCCTTCCGATCATGACCGTGTGTCCCGCGGGATAGGCATCACCCACCATGGCTGAAACGGGGGTATTCATGAGGCCGAGCAGCCCCGCGAACCTCTCGCAGCTCCCCTTTGAGAGCTGGGAAAAAGGCCTGGCCGTGAGAACCCCAGCTCCTGGATCCTTAAGAGTGATGTCGATCATCTTGTCCGCTATCTCGTTAAACGCCTGTTCCCACGAAATCCTCTTCCACTTCCTTCCGCCCCTTTCGCCTACCCTCTTCAACGGGTATTTGAGGAAGTTTCCCTGCTTCATGTAGTCTGAATAGGTGATACCCTTCTGGCAGCCCCTCGGTGAAAAGGAAGGTATTTTTCCACCCGGACCAAATCTTATATACTCCCCCCTGTCCTTTCCCATGCACTTCCATGTGTATTTTCCAGGGGTATGCTTGCCATAAACTGGATATGTTGCGGTCTGTTCCTCTCTTAATGGAATCCCATTTTTGGAATATACCTTCCATGAGCATTTGCCCACACATCCAACCGAGTGGGTCGCATATTGGACCCTGTCCCATGTCCACTCTTTTTTATAGAGGTCTTCCCAACCCCTGTATGCGTATTCCTGCAAGGGGTCGCCTATGGCCTGGACCTTTGAAAACACAAAGTCAGGAAAACCAAGCAGACCCACTATTCCGATGCCTGCTGCGCCTGCGCCTCTTAAGAAATCTCTTCTGTTAATATCTTTCATGGTTTTATCAACCTCCTTTTGTTCTTACTCCTCTGTATCTCCCACAATCTCATGAAGATAATGGTGGGCTGGATCTTTATGGATATCGATCCTCGCCGCCTCCCCGGTCTTAGGGTCGAAGTCGACCACCACAGGAACACCGGCAGTAAAGCCACCCTTATAATTCTTGAGGGCGCCGCTGCCCGTGCCTACATGGCATCCGTATGCATCGCAGATTAATACCCCGCTCCCTTTTACAAGTTTGATAGAGTACTTTTTACCTTTCTTATCCAGCACAGTAACTAAACCCTTTTCAGCATCCACAGGGCCGAGCGTCCCTTTCAAGACAATTGTTCCTGCCGGGTCTGGCCCATGGGCCCATATAAGCCCATATCGGCTCTGCAACAGGAAAAGCCCTGTTATCAGCAAAAGGAACATTATAAAAAACCTTGTTGATTTCAATGGATTTCACCTCCTCTTTTTACGTCCTCTTTAGAGCTTCCATTTCTATTTATTTCTGTCATACTTTTAAAATGCCACCAGCATCTGAACCAGGAAGAGATTTCCTATCCTTGTGCCTGTTGCATCTGTCTCCTGGGCCGTTACGATGGTACTGCTGTCAGGGTCCCTCATGAGATAGTTGGCTGTAATCCTTGTTTTGCCTTTTAGATAATAGGTCGCCCCCAGGGTCGTTGTCTTGAGACTGCTGTTGGCGGTATTGGAGTCCTTCTCGTAGTCTTCATATCTCGCCATTACCTGTAAATCCGGCAAAGGCGGCAGTTTATAAGCTGCCTGGAGGTAGTAGCCGTTTGGTTTCTGCTCTTTGCCTAATGCCGCAGCCCCTGTCGCCACATTCCAGTTCTCCCATTTTGCCGTAACATACTCTCCTCTGAAACTAAGACCCAAATCCTTAAGCATAAATTCTGCCTCTGCCCCATAGGCGCTCTCATTAACCTCAAGTGTAGCTGCTGCTGTTTCATCCTGTCCTTTTCCTGTATAATAAGAAGCGCCGAGGGTCAAACCATCAAGGGGGGAAACAGTAACTCTGCCCACGATATCCTTTTCGCTGTTGTTATCGCCCGCGTTAATGCCCTTTCCATTTATATATGCCACACCGTATGTAAGGCCAAGGGCATCCTTATAACGTCCGTTTGCCATAACGCCTATGTCCCTGAAGCTGCCGCCCTGGGTGCCAAGCTTTGCGGCTATGTCATTTATGGACTCTGCCCTGAGAACAGGAATCCTGTCAGGGGTGCCTTCCAACCCTTCCAATGTAAACGGGTATTTAAACTGGCCAAAGGTGATAAGTGCAAGGGGATGCGCCTTATAGGTAAGATACCCGTCCCAAAGTTTTACACTTGGCGTGCCGCTTGCAGGACTTGGACCGTCAAAAGCCCCGTTAACCCTGTAACCGATCTCTTCAGTCACATTACCCTTTACATCTATCCTCGCCCTTCTTACCCTGAATTCGTTATCCACCTTTTTTGCGGCAGTTGTTTGGTTGGAAAGGTCGCTGTTATCGAGTCTGTACCAGCCCTCTATGTAACCGGATACCTTTGGTTTGAACTCCGCCTTCGGTGGTTCCTCTGCTATTATCCAATCAGGGGAAACAAAAAGGAACATAGAAAGAAAAAGTATTGCTAACTTTAATACTCTCATCTGATAGTCACCTCCTTAATTTAATTGATTGACATTATCTTTTTCCTCTTACCAAAGGGTTCAGGGGACGGCGCCTTCCCCCTAACCCTCGTGCGGAGGAAGTGAAAAGAGAAGAAGAAGTATTCTCTTTTCAACTTTACACCTGTTTTATATAAGCAACAACTATGCCAAAGTTTATAAGATTTAAGTATTCTATTTAACCTTTTGATTTCAATAGCTATTTTAATGATGTAGTGGGGGAAGGTTTTGCTAAAGCAACTCATGATTCTGGGCAATTCCTGCACATGATTTTGGGGGTTTAGAGAAACTTATTGAAATATAAGGAAAAAGAAAGGTAATAAAATGTGAGAGATATTTGCCCAACTATTGCGGCGTCTCCCCTGTCGCTTCGTATATATATAATATAATCTTCCATATTTCCTCGTCTGTGAGTTCCTCTTTCCAGACAGGCATAGCTGAGTTCCACGGCATCCACTCCTTTGGAAGACCCGGGCCGCCCTCCTTTATCCTCCAGAAAAGGTATGGCTCGTTTAGCTTGAGTAAGCTGAGAAGGTTTACAAGACTGGCGGGTCTTGGAAAAAGACCCTCTGCCTCAGGGCCATTGCCATCCAGATTGCCTCCGTGGCAGGGGGAACAGTTTATATCATAGAGCCATTCTCCTCTGGCAAGGCTCTTCTCATTTCTTTTCAGGGGGTTTTTAAGACCCCTGTATTCCTTGGGAATGGCAGGGCGAAGATACTCAGACCTTACAGCCCGTTGAGAGGTCTTATTGCCAGTAAACCCTTTTTGAAAGGCTGGGGTTAGAGAAACCTGGATTACAAAAGATATTAACACTATGATAACTATTAAAGATATACAGAGGCATCCCCTTTTGATTAGTCTTTGCACCCTTAAAACTCCTTGCCTGGAAGCCTAAAATCAATCTTTGTATTCTCTCCCTCCTTTACCTCTATCTCCTGTGTCTGAGTGCCAAGAACCTCGTGCCAGACCTCCACAGTGTATTTCCCTGGAGGAAGATTAGGGATTGTAAAATGGCCGTGTTCATCGGTTGCGGCAAAGAAGGGGATTTCCATCACCAATATCCATCCCTGCATCCTCTTGTGGTCGTCACACCAGACATCCACCACCCCTGGTTTATCAAAGGTTATATCCATGGTTGCCCCTTCATAGGCAAATTCCATCCTTATCCTCTTGGTTTCAGAATTTGATATTATCCTATGGACAAAGGGGTCAGAGTTTTTAAAGGTTACAGTTGTCCCTACAGGAATAGGCAGGACATGAGGAATGAATGCCTTTCTCTTTTGATCAATAGTAACCTCTTTCTGGATTAAGGAGGATGTCCCTTTTATTCCTTTAATAAAAACAACGGCATCTTTTATACCGCCATCTTTAGAGACTATCATGCTCCTTTCTGCCTTTATACGCTCCTCTAAATTTTTCCGTGGCTTTATATTATATGAACCGGCTATCTCCACCCCGCCTGTAAGATTGGAAGCTAATGCATCGCTGCAGAACCACACAACCATAAAGGTTGCGGCTACCACCGCTGTTGTATAATTTTTAACTTCCCTCATACTCCTCTTTAATGCCATAGGCAATGATTTTATCATAAAGGGTTCTCCTTCCTATTCCAAGTATCCTTGCTGCCATTGTCCTGTTCCCTTTTGCAGCCTTGAGCACAGTTTCAATATATTCCCTTTCCCGCTCTTGCAGGGTTTTATAATGCCCTTCCCCTGACTCTCTTATTCTCCCTTTAATCCCGGTAGAGAGGTTCTTTGGTGTTATCATCTTGCCCTTTTCAAGGATGACAGCCCTTTCAATAACATTTTCCAGTTCTCTTACATTACCGGGCCAGTGATATTCCTTTAAGGACTTCATCACCTGCTCGGTAGCGCCGCTAACCTCTCTATGATATAGTTTATTATATTTCTTTATAAAATGGTGAACAAGCGCTGGAATAGCGTCTTTACGCTCCCTTAGAGGGGGTATTCTTATAGAGACAACACTTAGCCTGTAAAAGAGGTCATCCCTGAAATTCCCTTCTGTCGCTTCTCTTGACAGTTCCTTATTTGTAGCCGCAACTATCCGAACATCGACCTTTTTTATCTCCGTGCCTCCAACAGGTCTTACCTCTCTATCCTGAAGCACCCTTAATAGTTTCACCTGCAGGGCGGGGGACATCTCGGCTATTTCGTCAAAGAATAATGTCCCATTTGATGCCGCTTCAAAAAGCCCCTTCTTTGATTCTACTGCTCCGGTAAATGCCCCCTTTGTGTGCCCAAAGAGCTCGCTCTCCAGCAAGGTCTCCGGTATTGCGCCGCAGTTTATAGGGATAAAAGGACCCTCATTTCTCAGGCTCTTTTTATGGATAGTCCTTGCTGCAAGCTCTTTGCCTGTCCCGCTCTCTCCTTCTATGAGTATATTGCAATCAGTGCCTGCTATTGTTTCTATCATTTTATAAAGCTCCTGCATCGCCGGGGTGACGCCTACAAAAACCCCAAATCCTTCTGTCCCCTCCGATATAAAACTTTCTGTTTTGAGAAGTCTCTGTTGAGCGATAACCTTCTCCACCACAGAGCGAATATTGGATGATTCAAAGGGTTTTGCGAGATAGTCCCTTGCCCCCTTTTTCATAGCCTCAACTGCTGTTTCCACGCTGGAATATGCGGTAATCATTACCGTGTCCAGACCAATGGCAGTTGCCACATCCAGAACTTCCATCCCGTTTTTGCCAGGCATTTTTATGTCTAAAAGGAGGAGGTCACAGGGGGTTTCATTGATTATCTTAAGAACCTCCAGACCATCCTTTGCTGTTAAGACCTCATACCCTTCCTTATTTAAAACTTTAGAGCAGAGGTCTAATGTATCAGGTTCATCATCAGCTATAAGGATTTTATAAGGCATATTTATTTTCCGGCAAGGTAATGATAAATTGAGTTCCTTTCCCTACTATACTATGACAATCGATGTTACCGCCATGATTCTTTATAATAGTATAGCTCACTGCCAAACCCAGACCGGTTCCCTTGCCCGGTTCTTTGGTAGTAAAGAAGGGATCAAATATCTTGATTAGATTCTCCTGTGAGATTCCACAACCGGTATCGGCAACCTGAACTTTTATCCAGCCATTGTCTCCGTATACCTTTATAGTAAGCTCTCCTCCATTATCCATAGACTGGCAGGCATTAAGAAACAGATTTACAAAGACCTCTTCCATCTGCCCCTTATCTCCATCTATCCATAGACCCGAATCTATCTCTTTTATAACCTCAATCTTTTGTGGTGAAATGGGATGATGGCACATGAAAAGGGCATCCGTTAAAACCTCTTTTATATTTAAAGGCTCCATGCTTTTGGGTGTCTCTCGGCTAAAATCAAGAAACCTTTTTACTGTTTCCTTACACCTCTTTGCTGCCCTGGCAATTCTATCTAATTCTTCTCTGCCCTGAGCGCTGTCCCGTGTCTCTTCCAGAAGATAAGTAGCATAACCAAGGATAGAGTTTAACGGGTTATTTATCTCGTGGGCAATGCCAGATGCCATCTGCCCCATGGCAACCATCTTCTCCGACTGGATAAGTTTCTCCTGAAATCTCTTTTCCTGTGTAATATCCTTGGCCACATGAACCGTACCAACCACCTCCTTCCTCTCATTAAGCACAGGAAAGGTGGTAGTAAGAAATATCCCTTCCATGTGAGAATACTCCTTCTCAATAGTAGCGGGTTCCCCTGTCTTTAAAGTTGCAGCATGCGGACAGACAAAGGATGGTCCGCTACCGTTGTGGAAGGCCTCCCAGCATCTTTTCCCTTTTAGCTCATCGGTTGTAGTGCCGAGTCTCTGTGCCAGAGCAGTGTTTGCCTTAACAATCCTGAAATCCCTGTCATGGATAGTAACAAGGTCTGTTATAGAGTTGAAGGTATTTTCCCACTGGAGGTCAGCCTCCTTTAGACGCTTGACCATGCCTGCAAAACTCCTCTGGAGATACCCTATCTCATCCTTCCTCGGGGCATCTGAGATACTGTCATACTTTCCATAGTCAATGCTGTCCATTGCCTTTGAGAGTCTTCTTATAGGTCTAACCATGGCGTTGATTCCAAGAACCATCAGAAAGGTTGAACCTGAAATAGCGGCAATGGTCAGGAGGAATATCCTCTTACCGAGGTCAGTTAGTTTCTCATAGAAATCCTTCAGGGAAAACTCTATCCTTAATGTGGCTATCCTTCTTTCACCGACCATCAGCGGCGTTACGGCCTCTAAGATCGGCCCCCTTTCCCTATCCTTAATCTCCCTCACAAAGGTAGTCGGGTGTGAAATAATCTCATTTGCATTCTTATAAAACTTTCCATGCTCAAAAATATGGCAGTGCGCCATGACCATCCCAGTATTATCAAAGATAATAATTGTAAGGATGTCTTCCTTTTTATTTAAGAGATCTGCAATATAACGGTCAATGACTCCGCTCTCCTCTATAAGTCCCACCTCCTGATAGAGGATGGCATTGGTAAAATTTATACCAGCGGTCTCTACCAATACCCTTGCCTGATTCTCCCTGTCATTGAGATATAGCGCCTTTTCCCTTGAAAGGACGGCATAGCCAATCAATCCCATGAAGGCAACCACAAAAAGAGTGGCGGCTATAATTGCCTTGCCTCTTAAAGAAAATAGAAATGTCTTAATCCTCGTCATCGCTTAAGAATACCCCCTGCCCTTTTAAATAACCTGTTATACTCCGGATACTATCAAAGTCAGAATCGTATGCCCCGGTAAATCCGTATCTTATCTCTTCACCCCATTCCTTTAGATCAGGGTCGTAAGGATTAATGCCGAGAAGCGCCTTGTTCACAGAAGCAACAAGCGCATGGGAGGCGCCTTTTCTTGCAACGATAGTCAATTCAGTAATGGGTTCTGAGATAAAGATAAATTTAAGACCTTTATCCTTATAATGGTAGGCTATTGACTCTATAACTGCACCTGCATCGTAGTTCCCCTTGAGAACCTCCCTGACAACAGAGTCATAGTATCTTAAATGAAAATAGCTTTTCAGTCCCCTTAATTCTATCCCACTATTATATAGAGAGTAAAGTGGAACTATGGCACCCGATGTAGACAACCTGGATGCAAAGGCAAAGGATCTTCCCTTGAGGTCGGGTATGCCCTTTATATCCTTGTCCTCCCTTGTAATAATAACACTGCGATAGAAGGGTTTGCCGTCGGAATTGAGGGGCTTAAGCATAGGGACAAGTTCCATCTTTCCCCGGGCCACAACATAGCTCACGCCGCCCAAAAACGCTATGTCTATCGTCCCTTCCTGTAAAAGATTGATGATGCCTCTGTAATCCTTGGTCAACCGCATCTTAAATCTGTAAGGGGTATTGCTGGAAAGATAATCCATGAGGGGCTGGAATTTTTCATACATGAGCGGAGGCGTGTAGAGGGGGATAAGGCCAAAGTAGACTATTGGTTTTTCCTGAAGGCCTTTTCCATTTTCTGCTGAAGATATTGAGGCAGGAAGAATCGTCAGAATTAGCCCCAATGCGGCAATCATCAAAAAGGGCTTTTTAGAAAGTCTTTTCATGAAGGGATTTTAACAAATCGATTGAGGTAAATCAAACTTGCTTTTTGTCGCAAAGGCCGATTAAAGGCCGGTGAACATCCCCCCAGCCTTGCAGTCTGGTGTTTCAGGGTTAATAACTATAAACTTGTTGGCTACAGATAGGGCAGTAAGAACATCAAAATAGCGGGAGAAATTGCACATACCAAATTTGGTGGGGGATTAAGGGTTTAGCTTTAGCCTCAAGGTTTTTATTTGACAATCTTTTTTTTAAGCTTTATACTTTGCTTATGCTTAAAAACTGGAACCCAACGCCTGCCGATTATCTGATATTTCTCGGGCTTGCTGTCAATCTTATTGTAATAATAGCGCTGCTCATTTATTACTTCTCAAGGTAATTTCAAAAAATATTTCGGATGAGTTGGTCTTCTATAACAATTCATAAAAAACTTGTCAAGCTTTTTTATCTGCCAATCCTGTCTCCATTTGTGGGAATTATTTTTGCCCCAGCGCCTTCTTTAGCTCTGTCTCAATCTCTGTTTTGCCGACCAATCCCATAAATATATACCGCACAACACCATCCTTGTCTATGATAAAAAGCCACGGCTCTCCTACAACCCCGTATTTCTCGCCCAACGCCACAGCCTCATCTTCCGGCCCCCAAAATTTGGACGCGCGATGGGTTTTCAATATGCCAACCGCATCGTTGCCATACTGCTCCATCAACTCTCTTATGTTACCCCACACCTTTTCACAATAGATGCAGTGGTCTACATTGCCGAACATGAGGAGAATTACCTTTCCCTCCTCATGCGCCTTTTTGAGGTCTGCGGTATCAAGCGGAGCCTTGTCACCCACCTCTACATTAGACTTGCCCTCAGGCAGTCCTCTTAATCCAGCATATGATGGAGCAATAAAAGTAAGCAGTAAACAGCAAACAGTAAGCAGTAAATAGATTTTAGATCCATAACTCTTTCTCATTTTTTACCGCCTCCTTTTACCTCAAGCTCAAGGATTGGAAGCTCCTTGGCAGATTTTGCCGCAACACCCTCTTGAGAACCATCATGTGAAGCATCAGAATGTTCATGCTTGTGTTCAGCCATCTGCTTGTTTGGAGATTCAAGCTCTTTTAATCTCTCCCATGCCCCCTTAGGCATGTTGATACTATGATAAAATGTCATTTTACCCGGTTTGCCGGCAGTTATAACAACATCGTGAGTCTTGCCTGAATAAATAGTCAGGGAATCCTGTGTCTTGGGCTCAGGAACAGGATAGCCGTCTTCATGGGTAACAATAAAACCTTCAGGCAATCTAATCTTATGAGGAAGGTGGCCTATGTTGGCAAACCTCATTCTAATGCTTTCACCCTGCTTTGCCTCCATAACAATGGGATTATTTCCTGTAACAGCCCTTTCATTAATTGTGGTAATATCGTTATCCATGATTGATCTGGGATGACCTGCGCCATGATGGTCGTCGCCTTTTTCAACTTTGCTGTTCCAGTCGCTTAAGATATATACAAATTCTTTATCATATTTCTGCTCATCCTTTGCCTCCACAATAAATGCGCCGTAAAGACCTCTGCTCAAGTGTTCCGCCATATTATAGCTGCAATGGTAGAGATGGGTGCCGGGAGGCCCTGCAACAAACTCTCCGTATGTATATTCATAGCCAGGATCAACAACAATCTCCTGCTCCTGAAGACTGACCCTGGGATTGACATGAAGCCCATGGAAAAAAAGCCCGTGTTTTGCCGAGCTTTTATTAAGCAGTTTAACTCTAACCACATCTCCTTCTTTTACCCTTATCTCAGGTCCCGGAAATGTGTCATTATATTTCCAGACCATAAATTTTGAACCATTCAACTCAATCTCTCCGTCGGTAACCGTGAGGGTAAATTCCCTTGTTTTAACTTCTTCCTTCCTCCCTGCAATCTCATTTAATGTCCCTTCCAATTCCTGCTGGCTTAACGTCCCTATAAATATCTTTCTTAATACGCCATCCCTATCTATGATAAATGTCCACGCCTCGCCCACTGTGACAAAGCCGTACAATCTTTTCAATGCAATGGTTTCTTCACTTGCTGCGCCAATTATATCCTGACCGCCTGCCATAATAAAAGAGGAGTTGTCTTTATATTTTTCCGCCTCTTTCTCAAGAAGGCTTAGAAAAGAATCACAGCGATTGCACTGCATCGGATTTGGAAGGATGACAAGCACAATTGTCTTTTTCTCTTCATTGGCCTTTTTCAGCATCTCCGTGAGAGGCGCCTTTTCTCCAATTTTTACCTTTTGTGTCTTTAACATCTCCTGAGCCCCGTAAAGGACAGCAGGCAGCAGACAGTAAATAGTAAGCAGTAGTAGAAATATAGGTTTGCTTTTATTTCTCATGGTCTTCCTTTCCTTCTTCTAAAAGTTTTTCAATATCTTTCTTAAACACATCGCTTGAAACAAATATCTTATAGACAAACCTAACGATTCCCTGTTTATCAATAATAAAAAGCCACGGCTGGCCTTCCACACCGTATGCCTCTTTTAATCTTACGCCTTCTTCCGGCGGCGCAATCATCTTCGCATGCTCTGTCTGTGTCAAAATAAAAACAGCGCGATTGTCAAAATTGTTTGTATTACTCATAATCTCACGGATATATCTGTCCATCCTGTCGCACCATGGACAGTGGCTCTGATAGCCAAGCATCAGGGCGATAACCTTCCCTTGCTTGTTTGCATCTTCCAGCTCAGCCGTAACTAATGGAGCCTTATCGCCAACCTTGATTTTAGATTCTCCACGGGCTATCCCCCTGATAGGAAGGTCTGTGGCATGAGAAACAGTAAGCAGTAAGCGGTAAGCAGCAAACAGTAAAAAAACCGAAATATATATAGAGCGGCTGCCTACTGCATACTGCCTACTGCATACTTTTTTTGACTTCCGGCTCACGCAACTCCCTTGCTGTTCAAATACTTAGTGTATCTTTTATCCGTCCCGCAGATATGGTTATTGAGCCAGTTTTTTAGAAATTCCATAGTCTCCATGGTCAGCACGATTTTCATCGCATCCGTGTCAAACTTATGTTTGAGATCCAGAGCCGTCTTTGTCAAATCCTCATGCTCCTTTTTATGCTGCTGATATTCAGAATACCCATGTTTTTGAAACAACTCTTCTTCTGCCTTGAAATGATAGACCGTATAATCTATCAGTTCGGAAAATATATTGCCCAGAACATCCCGGGCCTTTTTCTCTTTCATAGCGTCATATAATGTGTTTATAAGGTCAAAGAGTCTTTTGTGGTGGGTATCCAGCACATTGATTTTCACGCTAAAAATATCATCATTCCATGTCATGAGCGGCATATTTAAGTTCCTCCTTTCCATGCTAAAAACAAACAGACAAACAGGAGGGCATGGCTGCCCTCCTGTCCGGTCATGCTGCGGATTGTAGTGATTATATGCCTATTGTCGCAGCCCAGCAATACTTTTCACGCCTTTGCCATCATCATTTGGATGATATTGCGTCGTATGGCTTTTCCCCTATCTTTACAGGCTTGCCAAGCGGATACGCATCCAAATCTATACCGCTCCCATCAAGAACACCGCCATATGGCCCCACACCACCCTTTTTGGGATGCAGATAAACTACCGCCATCAAAAGCCCGCCGTGATAAACGCCGTCATTGGTTGCATGCGCAACAATGTGGCAGTGCCATACCCAACGACCATCCTGATTTGCCTCAAAGATATAATCCTTTCTCTCACCAGGAAGGATAGCGACAGAATCAGATTGCGGTCTCCCTGGTGTTGGCCTGCCATCCTGTGTCACCTGGGTAAGTGTATGTCCATGCAGATGAATATTATGAGGCCAGCTGCCCATATTTACAAACCTGACCCTTATTTTCTGTCCTTGCTGGGCAGCGATTACATTCGGATATTCGTCAGTCCATGCGTTGCCATTAATGGTAAACAAATTATAATGGCCGATATTCCTCGGATGACCAACCTCTACACTTTGCTTCTGGTCTCCTATGCTTGGGGCAAATCCCTCTTCTTTCGAAAACTTGGAATCCCATTCGTCAAGAATAGCCAGAAGGTCCTGGTCTACCTTATCCTCATTCTTGGCATGGATAATAATAGCGCTATAAAGCCCCATATCCATATGCTCATTGGCATTTACATGGCAGTGATAGATGTGTGTCCCAGCAGGAGACGCCACAAACTCGTATGTAAACTCCTGGTCTATCTTTACCGGAACCTGCGCCACATTCATTGTGCCGTCATGGTCATACGCTATAACCGTCGGCCCATGTATATGAATGGTGTGGTTATTCTTGCTCTTGTTTCTTAGTATAATCCTTACAATGTCCCCTTCATCGGCAATAACAACCGGTCCGGGCACAGGGCCATGGGGATTGTTAAAACCCACTACCTTGTCGCCCTTCACCTTATTGCTTGGCACAAATGCCCATACAGGAAACTCAACGCCGGCAATATCCTGGGTAGACTCAACAGCGGTTATATCATAAACAACTGTCTTGCCCGACAGATTTACGCCAAGCTTTTTTGCCTGACCTACAGCCCACTGACCTCCCTTGGTCTGGACATCCACCTTGTTTATTACCTGCGCCTCGCCTCTCTTGACAGCCGCATCCACGCTGCTCACATCCAACAGGAACTGTATTTCCTTAACCGGCAGGCCAGGCTTGAATGCCCATACTGAGGTTGCCGCAAAACCCATGCAAAATGCAGCAGCGGCAAGTAAGAATAATAATCTCTTCATTTTTTAATACCTCCTTTTTTTTATTGATTACTCAGATTATAAAGGCTGATTACGCCGATTTAAAAATCTGTGTAATCTTTTTTCTTAAAATCTGTGCAATCTGTGCTCTTACTTCAACTCAAAATTCACATGCGCTATTCCCTTTGCAGGAACATCCACTTCTTTTGTGAGAAGTATAGGCTTGTCGTACAGAGGCCTTCCATCGTCATCATTGCCTGTCACCTTCCATGACTCGTGCCACACCTTGAGGGTATACTTGCCCGGCGGAATATTGTCAATGGTGAAGGCGCCTGTATCATCAGACACGGCATAATAGGGGTGGTCAAATATATGGACATAGCCCCTCATATGGGTATGAGAATCACAGGTGATGTTTCCCTGTCCAACATGCCTGAGTTTTCCAACAACCACCTGATTCTGCTTTGGCTGGCCCTTATTCAATCTCTGGATGCCTTCCACCTCTATATTGATATTATGTAGAACCGGGTCAGAGTTGATTATAGCCAGTTCAGTCCCTTTAACCACAGTAACGACATGCGGGGCAAAGAGACATTTTTTCTGATCAAGGTCGGTCTGCTTTTTCCTCTCTATAGGCTTTCCCTTCTCAATCTTCTCCAGATACCCTACTGCAAACCTCACAGCCCCGTCCTTGCCGACAACCAATGCCTCTGACGCCTTTTCATCCCCGCAAAAGTCCTGATTCTTATTAACCTTGATAGGGGCAAGCTTCGGCGGATTGCCGGTAAATTTTACATGGCCTATTATCTGGCCGCCATCTTTCACTTCTCCCTCATCATAAGCATAGCCAATGCTTATCCCCAAAATAGAGATGAAGACTGTTAGTACTGCGCTGCATAGAAACTTCTTCATTCATTCCCTCCTTTCGCATGTCCCCGAAATTTTTAATCGGGGAATTGATTTAACCCTCAAGGCTAAAGCCTTGAGTTACACCGCTTAGCTCAAACCTTTAGGCTTCGGCGTGACCCTTCGACGGGCTCAGGGTGACAGTCATGGTGAGATTGTCGAACCATCAGCCGAACGGTTTGAGGCCATCCTTTCACCTCCTTTCAAGAATGCAAGAATATCAACTCGCCAAAGCCATATACGTTCCATACTTTTCCGTATGCTGTTTAAAAGAAAGCATATCCGCAAACATCTCTCCGCAAAAAGGACAGCGGTAGCCTCCCCAAACCTTAAACAGATGGGGATTTTTCAGTTCCTTTATCTTTCCACGAATATATTCTTTCTTTGTAATCGGCCTTATACCCTTTACAGCCTCTATGGTATACCTCTTTTTTATCCTGGGAAGGCCTTTGATTTTTGAAATAACAGAAAGCATATCGCTGCCTTTAAAATATCTTTTGGCAGCATAACTGTTGCCTGCCCCCATGTGTCCGTTTTCAAGAATAACCTTAAAGTATTGCATATGTCTCCTTGCTCAAATTGGAAATTTAAAATTACTCCTCTATGCCCATCGCCTTTCTGGCAGAAGGCGGAAGGAGTTTGCCTACT
>CAZVZI010000014.1:0-2112 GCA_964631455.1 uncultured Thermodesulfobacteriota bacterium
TGATTGGCGCAATCCTTCCAACCATCCTTCTATCAGCGGAAAGATTTACCACCTTATTGCATGACGTCCTGCCTGTGAGCTGGCTCAATTGCGGATTTTGAAATTCTCTATGTTCCGCTGTTTTGCTTTTTCCTTCTATGAGAACATCCATTGTCTTTCCCATCATCTCCTGATTCTTGCGCAGGGTTATATCTCTCTGCGTTTGCTGAAGTATTACAAGTCTCTCTTCTTTTACCGTATCAGGAATATGATTGTCAAAAGATGCGGCCGTTGTTTCTTTTCTTGGAGAATACTTAAATGAAAAGATATTGTCAAACTCCAGTTCTTTTATTAAACTCATGGTATCTGTAAAATCAGCTTCTGTCTCCCCTGGAAAACCGACAATAATATCGGTTGTAATGCCAATGCCGGGATAAAGCCTCTTGAGCTTGAATATTTTATTTAAGTAGCCCTCTCTGGTGTATCCCCTGTTCATGCCTTTCAATATCGTATCGGAACCGGACTGAAGAGGCAGATGAATGTACCTGCAAAGCTTTTCCTCTTCTCCAAAGAGTCTTATAAGTTCTTGTGACATATCTTTTGGATGCGAGGTTATAAACCTGACCCTTTCTATTCCATCCACTCTGCATACCAGTTTTAGAAGTTCAGGAAAGGAAATATCCCCGCCTTTATTGCCATATGAATTGACATTCTGGCCCACAAGGGTTGCTTCTTTTGCCCCCGCCTTTGCCAGCCTTTTTACCTCCTGCAGAATATCGGCGCTCTTCCTGCTTAATTCCCTTCCCCTTACATAAGGAACTATGCAATAGCTGCAGAAATTATCGCACCCCCTCATAGCGGTAATTGACGCCTTAACTATAGCAGCAGAGTCTCCTAATCGGTTTTCCGGATATGCATAATCAAATGATTCTTCTTCAACAATAGAATCATAAAACTCTGTGGCAGCAACCCTATTTCCGGCAGATGCAGCCTCTTTAACCAAATCCGGCAAGCGATGTATATTGTCCGTTCCAAATACAAGATCAAGATGTGCCGCCCTCTTTAATAACCTCTCCCCCTCCTGTTGAGCCACACAGCCGCCAACGCCGATAATCAAATCAGGTTTCGCAGCCTTGAGTTTCTTGAGCCTGCCCAGCGCGCTATAAACCTTGTGCTCCGCCTTATCCCTGATGCTGCATGTGTTGAGTATGACCATATCCGCCTTATCAGGGCTGTCGGTAGTTTTGAAATTAAGATGCCTCATGACGCCGATTATGCGCTCCGAGTCATTCTCATTCATCCGGCATCCAAAGGTCTCAATGAAAAGATATTTTTCTCTCTTATCCGATTGCGGTTCCATTGTTTGTTAATTTAAATGTCTCATTATCTCTTTTTTCATGGGCTTGACTGTCCATATGCCGTTTATACCGTAGCTGGCGGAAAGCTTTTTACCCACAGTCTTTGCATCTTGATTTGATGCATAAAATCCTATCCTGACCCTATACCAATGCCTTCCCTTAAGATAAAATTCTGTCATATAGGCATTATAATTATCCTGTTGCAGCCTTTTTACCATAGCCAAAGCCTCTTCGTTTGATGTATAAGATGCGACATGAACAGCCCACGGTTTATATGGCATCTTTTTGCCGGCAGTTGTCTTCTGTGTTTCCTTTTTAGCTTCTGCCTTTTTTTCAGGAACTACTTCTTGAATCGCCGGCTTTATCTCCTCTTTTTTCGTAGCCTCCGGCTTCACCTCGGCAGACTTTACAGTTTCCTGCTGAGCAGATGGAATCTGAGCCGGCGGCTGAGTCTGTGTTTGTGCCCCAGCCGGTAAGGCAGCCTCCTTCTTTGCCTCAGGAGGTGAAGGAACTTCTATCTTCATCCTTTTTGCAATTTTTTCAGGTTCAGGCGCCTGAACAACACCGGCGTCTTGAAGGAATAAAAAATAGGCGACAGCTCCCCCTCCTATTACTACAAACGTTGCTAATAGTATGATTGTTTTTTTGCCAAAACGATCCGCAATACTCACTGTCGCACCTCCTTATTGTTATTTGTTTCATCATATTTAACTATCCGCGGGGTTATAAACACAAGCAGTTCTTCGTTGTCGGAGGTCTTGCTGTTAGATGTAAA
>CAZVZI010000014.1:2122-13807 GCA_964631455.1 uncultured Thermodesulfobacteriota bacterium
TAGAATTATCGGCATCCGATGCCGTGCTTTTATAAAGCCCGCCTATAACCGTAGTTTCCCCATCTTTGACAAGCACAGATGTGGTTGCTCTTTTTTCACTAACGCCGGGTATGCCGTCTACGCTGCGCACAAAATCAGGATCGCTCTTGCTGGCAATAATATTCAAGTGAATAAAATCATCGGCTGATATTTGAGGAGTTACAGTCAGGTCTATGCCGGTTTTTACGTCCTCAAGGGTTGCGCTGGTTGTGCCTACGGTGCCTGTGGTTGTTGTGGTGGTCGTTGATGTCCTTACTTTAAAGTTAAGCCCGCTGTGTATCGTAGCTGCAGTGTTGTTCAATGTGGTTACCTTTGGCTGCGAAACTATCTTTAACTGTCCGCTCCTCTCGCCGGCAGATATACGGAGGTCCAAAAGAAGCGGGTCGCCTGTCAGTTTGCCGAATGCAAGACCCAATGCCCCCGCCACGCCGACAGTGCCGGATGCGGGGAGATTTACGGCATAATTTGGCTGCGATGAAAAGCGTCCGCCTGAGCCTATAAATCCGGTTGGGGTAAATGTAGTTGGCGGAGCGGTCGCAGTGCTGCCGAATCCTGTGCTAAAATTATTTTTGTTTGTCGTCCCATAGGCAGCCCCCCATTGTATACCAAGGTCCCTCGCAAAATTGTTCTGAACCTCTACAATCCTTGCCTCTATAACAACCTGCATGGTTCTTGTATCCAGAGACCTGATGAGGAGCTTTGCATCCTCTATATTCTTTTTTACATCCCTTAATATAAGTGCATTCCTCCTGTTGTCAGGAACAGCGCTCCCCCTCTCGCTCAGGATGCCTTTAAGCTGTGCAACAACATCTGCTGCCCTGGCATAATTAAGCTGGACTATCTCCATTGAGATGTCCTCTCCGGCCTTTGCAATATCCTCTCTCTTGCCAATCCAGAGGACATTGTTCTGGATAACATAACTAAGCCCATTGGCTTTGGTTATAATATCAAGCGCTTCCTTAAATGTAATCTTATCCAAGCTAAATGTAGCCTTGGCTGTTATATCGTCAGCCACAATAATATTTAAATTATTCTGCTTGGCAAGCGCCCTGAGAACATCCTTAAGCTCCGCATCTTTCACTTCCATGGTAAAGACGGTTGTGTCTCCTTCAATCTTTGCCTTTATGTTGTTGTATGTCTCGGCGTATGCAACAAAACAGGCGATAGACAGTAAGCAGTAAACAGTAAGCAGTAAGCAGTAACTGCCCACTGCATACTGCCTACTCAACTCCTGACCCATGACTTCTGATTTATTATTTTGTTTTTTTAATATCATACGACTCACCTGCTGTATTGCCTATCTCCAGTTTATAAGAACCGCCGATACCACGGAGTATAACATACTGTTTTGTTATATCAATAACTTTTTGCCCGTCTACGCTATCGCCTATATATATTATCTTATTGTTCACAATGGCAGATGGTTTTTTAGCATTATAGATGATGGCTGTAAGCTTGAGATCGGCAGGTTTCCCCAACCCATCTCCTGTTAAAGGCACAAAAGGGTCTCTCCCCCACGATGCATTAGCAACCTTTTTGGATGGAAGAATACGGTTTAAATCGGACAGAGACTCTTTCAGGGTATCCTGGGCAAAGCAGTGAGCAGTGAGCAGTGAACAGTAAGCAGTGAACAGTAAACTGATAACTGTTAATTGATAATTGTCCTTCATCACTGGCCTCCAAGAACATAGGTGCTCATAAATAGCTGAATGGAAAGAAGAGACAGACTTTCCTCTTTTGCCTCTATTCTGAAATTTTCTACGGTAACTATTCTCGGCATTTCCTCTATCATTTCAAGATACTCGCCGAACGATTGAAATTTTGCCTGCAAAGATGTCTGAAACGGCAGCCTGAAATATTCGCCTTTAGGTTCCAATGGCAAAGGTCTGAGTGATATGAACTTTACACCCTTCTTTACATCGTCGTCAACAAGGCCTTTTAATATGGACGACAGCTGCTTGTCAGAAGGAAGCTTGCTCTGCGTTACCGTAAATCTATCTTCCATATCTTTGAGCCTTTCCATCGCATCTTTAAGCCTCTGCGCAATCTTCTGCGTCTCTTTCATCTCCGCCGAAACCCTGTTGATATCCGCAGTTGTATCCTGAATCTGAGAATCAAGTCTTTTGATATCCGCCACGCTCTTTAAATAAGCATACTGGTAAAATAAAAAAGTAACTGTAGCAACGGTAGTCAAAATAATTACCAGTTCCCTGTATTCGCCGATTTTTTCTTTTAAATCTTTTATATCCATTTTTGCAGCTACGCTCCTCAGTCCTTTCTTTATCTTTTTACCTCTTTTAAATCCGTTGTAATCTCAAAATCATAGAGGTCTCTGCCCTGAAACTCCCTCTTCTGAGAATAGGCCAGCAGTACATTTCCAAAAAACTGAGAGTTCTCCAAGGCAAACACAAACTCCGCAATTCTGTAATTTGAAATGGCTGTGCCGTTAAATTTAACGCCCTTGCCTCCGACAGACCTGTCCCCGGAAGTTTTAATCAGGGAGGCATTAGAGGGCCGGCCACCGGCCGGTTCTGCCTGTGCATTGCCGTCCGCCTTAGGCGTACCTTTAGGCAGATCATAGGTAGACAGGCTTGTAAACCAGATTCCATCGGGTATAAGATGGGTCACATTCCGCAGTATTTCCGACCAGTATATCCTGCCCTCCAGGAGAGAGTTTATCACTTCCAGCCTCTTTTTTATATCTTCCTCTCTCCTCTGAGCAAGATTTATTCTTTGTACCGCTTCCGTATATTTTGCATTCTGCGCTATAAGTTCGTCCCTTTGCTTTCTTGCCTGCTCTATATTGTTCAATCTTCCCCTAACATTAGCCTTTTGATAAAAATACAGCATCCCTAATCCCAAAACATAAATGACCAAAAGAGAATTAATGAGCAGCCTTTTCTGCCCCGCCCTTCTTTTTCTCTGCACCTCTTCTGGAATAAGATTTATCCGTTCTGTCATAGCGCCAAACCCACTGTAACGGCAAGATCAGGGGCAAACTCTTTAACCCTTGCCGCATCAAATTTTTTAGACTCTACTTTTATATTACGCAGCGGGTCGTCTATAAAACACTGAATCCCCAGTATGTTTGCAAAAAAGTCATCTATGCCTTTAAGCCTTGCCGTTCCGCCGCACAAAAAAATCTTGCTTATCCCACCTTCCCTGAACTGCGCCTGATAATAGTCAAACGACCTGTGAGCCTCGGTAGCCAGCCGTTCGCAAACACCTGACACAACATCTGCAACACCTTGCTCTTCTCCGCCTAAGGCGGATTCGCCTGACCGCAACACCCCCCATCTTATCTTTTCCTTTTCTGCCGCATCGTAGCCGCATGCCAGCTTATTCATAACAGCCGTTGTCATTTCCCTGCCGGCTATGGGTATTTCTCTGGCAAACATGAGCTTTTTTTCCTTGAATATGGCTAATGTTGACTTTGAATCGCCGATGTCTATCATAGAATAATTCATACCGTCTTCCCATACATTGCTATAATCAAAACATGCAAGCATAGCCATCGGAGTTACATCAACTGTCATCGGAAGAAGCAATGAATCCTCAAGTATTTTGATTAATTGCTCCACATCTTTTTTCCTTGCGCCGAACGCTATAAGAGAAAGCATGGTTTCCTCGCCCCCGATTGAAGCCTTCGAGGGCAGGCCTTTTTTTACCTCTCCGATGGCAGTATAATCGCAAACCAGCTCCTCAGGAGAGAACGCAACCTGTTTTCGCATCTCCCATCGCACAGCCTCTTTCATATCTTTTTTGGGCATATTAGGCAGGTATAGATGCGCCAGCGTCAAAGAACCGCCGGAAAGAACCGTCGCAACCTTTTTTGTCTTTATTCTGTGGATGTTGAAAAGATTGCGAATCGCTTCGCTTATTTTTGAATTGTCATCAGGAATCGTTATGTTGTCAAGTCTTGAATAGCCCACTGCCTCAAGGGAGCGGCTGCTCCCTTTCCCCTTTATCTTGACAACCTTTACTGCATAAGAACCTATATCAACTGCTGCGAAACTGCATTTGTCAAAAATAAACACAAATTCTCCTGTTTATAACCTATTACCTGTTTTTTTCTACCGCAAACCTGTTAGCATTAAGATAAAGCATCCTCTCTCTCACATTCTTAACCAAAAAATCATCCCCTTGCTTCATACGGGATAAAAACCCTTCGTAGTAGCTTATTGCTTGCTCAAACCTTTTGTCCTTTTCAAGAGAAATCGCCATATTCAGATAGGGATCCGGATAATCAGACGCAATCAAAACGGCCTTTTTAAAATACTCTTTTGCTGCATTTGAATTTCCGCTTGCCTCTAAAAGAACGCCGTAGTTATTCATGGCCTCAGGGTAGTCGGGCTTATATTGAAGGGCATTTTTATAGCTATTCTCTGCGCCATTGATATCGCCCAATTGTTTGTATGCCAAACCCAGATTATTATACGCCTCGGCATATTTCGGAAATATCTCAACAGAAGATAAAAACTCGTTTTTTGCAAGAGAAAAACTCCCCTGTTTGTAAAGCTCTATGCCTCTCATATTTTTAACCCTTGCCGCTTCCAGTGCTGTTTGAAAACGCTTCTCATGGCCTTCTTCCGGTGAAGCAATAACGCCATTGGAGACAGCTTTCAAATCTGCCCCCAGAGGGGTTAAGGAAACCGTTCGATGTGGAATCAAGAATCCGATCCTGCCAATAGCCAGCCACACGGCAAACACAGCAATTAACAAAGAAAAAACTATTAAAATAATCCTCGCCCTTGCAGCAGGAAGATTAAAATACACACGTCCTTTTGCCTCTTCGCCATATACAGGCAAGGCATCCGTTCTTTGTGCTGTTTGCACCTTCTTAATCGCCTGATGTATTAAACTCATATACTGGCTGTTAGCTCATAGCTGATAGCGACCACCATGAGCTATAAATTGTTTACTGCTTACTGTTCGCTATCTTTATAAAAACTTCGCCTATTTTTTTATCCTCGCGCTTTACCACGATCGGATATTGTACGCCCTGCTTTTTCAGAGAATATTTAACCCTGAAGCCATCTGCCGTATCAATCACATAACCCCTGTCTTCTCCTTTATTAACTGGCCTTGCTGGAACAAAACCGAGAAGATTTACAGATACATCTTCGCTGTCAGCGCCTTCCACAATTGCGTCAATTATCTTAAACTTATCCCCTTTTAAAACCTCCAATATTTCCCCATTGGAGACAATATGCTCAACATCGTTTAATAGGATTATCACTCCTCTGAGCATTACCGTTTCTTTAACAACAGCCGCCTCCGCAGATTGAGCTTCATCTTCTTTTGCAGGTTGCATATCCATCGCCTTATCGCTCACCGTCTCAAGTTTATGCGCCGGCGATATCTGAGGCGGTTTATCATTTTTTACCCCAGATTCTGAAAGAGGCTGAGTTGGAGTGGGCTGAGAAATTTCAGGTTCTTCCGAAACAGATTTTATAACGGCTGCGCCTGCCGCCGATTGATACTGCCGGGGAGCTGCAGCCAAAGGAGGCATAGCCGGCTTTCTATTATTCCACCACACTGCAAACATCACAGCAACAATAACTGCGGATGCCGTCATGTATGATATGTACCTGGCTCCCGGCCTCCGGCTTCTACCCCATGACTTTTTATGCGGTATCTCAATATCCTTTTTTAACGTCCCATCCATATCCAGTTCATATACAGCCTTTTGCTCTACTTCCTCGTCTATAACCCTCTTGCCGGCCACAAAGGCCGCTGTTAAAGACCTGTCGCATATAATATTTATAAGGCGGGGTATGCCGGAGCTCGCCTCATATATTGATTTTAATGCCGTTGATGTAAATCTTATATTTCCCTTGCCGCCCGCAATTGTAAGACGTTTAAATATGTAGGTCTTTGTCTCTTCAAAATTTAGTGACCCTAAATGGTATCTTACCACTATCCTCTGGTTTAACTGGCGAAGTTCCGGCAGCTTGAGTTTTTCCCGCAGTTCCGGCTGGCCTACTAAAACTATTTGAAGCAATTTCATCTTTTCTGTTTCAAGATTGGACAACAGCCTTATCATCTCCAATGCCTTCGGGCTCAAATTCTGCGCTTCATCTATTATTACAACTGCATTTCCGGCATGTTTTGCCTTTTCCAGCAGAAAAGAATTTAAAATATCCAGCTGCTCCTTGAGGGACGGACTGTCTGCCTTCAAACCAAAATCTTCATTTATAGCCATGAGAAGCTCAATATCTGATAGAAGCGGATTTAGTATCATAGCGCTTTTCACTTTTGCGTTTAATTTATCCAAAAGCGTCCTGCAGATTGTAGTTTTACCGGTGCCGACCTCGCCGGACAACATCAGAAAGCCCTTTCGCTCCGATACGCCAAAAAAAAGGAGGTCGAGCGCCTCCTGATGTTTCCTGCTCAGATACAAAAACCTGGGGTCAGGCGTTATATTAAACGGATTTTCCTTTAAATAAAAAAACTTTTCGTATACCACTCTTATACCCTGCCTTTTCTTGTGCGCCCCCCGTCCAACTCTTCCAGGGCCTTTTGATATGCCGCTTTATGCTTAAAGCCCTTTTTTAAATATTTCCATATAAGCCGTATTTTCTCCACATCTGCCTTGCCATATTCCCTTGCCTCAAGGTCTCCCATTGGTATGCGCTCCGGAGCTATATACCCCTTTTGCTCAAGGTAATAGAGCTTATGTCTTGGAATGCCTATCTGTTCCAATATTTGTGATGTCTTCATAAAATTTTCCTCTTTCGGACAAAGGCTTGATGATATTAAATTTCGCAACTGCCTTTTTAGTTTTGAGTTTGGTTCTGGATTTAAATCTATTTTTATACAGTTATAGTCTAAAAAAAAGAGGTTGTCAAGAAAATTGTTGCCTGCATCCGTGAAATCATAAATCGAACAAAGCCAAGTTTCTATAGCTATCGGCAATGGATTTAAAAAACACCTTGAGAACAGCCGCAAAAGGAACGGCAATGAGTATGCCGAACAATCCCAAAAGCTCTCCGCCTATCAGTATGGAAACTATTATTATCACGGGATGAAGTCCAACCCTTTGGCCGATAATTTTAGGCGTTATCACATAGGCCTCAAGTATCTGTGCTATTGCAAATGCCGTTATTACATAAAAGGGGTGCAGCAAATCCTGGAACTGAAGAAAGGCCATTGTCCCCCCGAGCAAGATTCCTACCACCAGACCCATAAGAGGGACGAGAAAAGCAACACCCGCTATCACACCGATCAGGAATGACAACTCCACCCCAATTATGTAGAGGCCTATGCTGTAAAACACGGTCATGATGACACAAAGGATAAGCTGCCCCCTCAGAAAGGCGCCTAATACATAATCTATCTCATCCCACTTCGTATCAAACCAATGCCTCTGCTTTGGAGGTATGTAATACCATGCTATGGTCTTTATCTTTTCAAAATCCATGAGCATGTAAAAGATATAGAACGGCATTATAATAATCCCCAAAAGCCCTATAATATAGCTTAAGGTGCTTTTGAATGCCGATGAGAGCCCTCCCAGTATCATAGAGATAAAATCGGGAGGCAGCTTTTTTAGATAGTCTCCAATCTGGGTTAAAAACTCTTCCATGCTTGTCGGCATATCTCTCAGCATAAACATGCTCTTTAACTTAGGCAAAATAGTATTTCCAAGATTTGCAAGGTAGGAAGGAAGTTTTTCTCCGGCAATGCTTATTTCACGCTGGATTACTGCCAAGAGGCTTGAGAATAAGAAAAATGCGGCTACAAGGAGTATCACCACCAGAGAGATGACGGCGGCGCCCCTGTTTATCTTTTTCCTTTCCAATAATTCTACGAGTGGATTTAAGAGATACGCTATGAAAAATGAGAGAAGTATGGGAATAAAAACCGCCCTCAAAATATACAAAACAAAAAGGAGGGCAAATATGGCGCCGAAGCCTAAAATAAATTTTGCAAACCTTTCTTTTTCCTGCGTCACTTAATGTCTCCCATCGCCTTTATTCCGCTATACATATACTGAAGGCCCGACAAAACAGTAAAGACGGCTGTTGCTGTTACAAAGAGCTGAAAATGCAGGTTTGAGAAAGGATAAAGAACTCCGATTACCGTTACTATTTGAAATACCGTAGTAAATTTACTTGAAATGGAAGGCTTGATATTAAGCCCTTTGCCCATGAGAAATATTACAGCAATCCCGGAAAGGATTATTATATCCCTGCTTATAACCACTACAGAAAGCCAGCCCGGCAGTATGCCTTTTATGGTCAGGCTGAGATATGCAGACACGAGGAGCATTTTGTCGGCAATAGGGTCAAGGTATGCGCCGATGGTTGTTTTTTGATTCAGCAGCCTGGCCAGTAAACCATCCAGCCCGTCTGTTATGCCTGCCATAATGAATATAATCAAAGCCATCCGAAAGTTGTTGTGAATAATAAAGATGACAAATATCGGAACCAGCAGTATCCTGAATACGGTGAGGAGGTTTGGTAGATTCATGGCAGCCAGTCATAATACCCTTTTGATGGGTTTGTTTTTGAAGTAATTTTGTCAATTACCGGAATAGTTGAAAAAATAACGTCTATTACGCGTTGAATTGCGGGTTCATAAGCCTTTACAACACCAAATTCAACAACATTTCCTTCAAGACTAACATCAGAATCTTCGGTTTCAAACTCCGACTCCCAAAATTTTTGCCCGGTAGCTCCGTCATACAATTCAAATTTGGCGCCTAATGCCATAGAGGCATAACCAAGGAAACGCGTAGCATCCCATTCCGTTACAGCAGCATACAGGACAGAGTCGGCGCCTAACATTGACGCAAGCTCTTTTGGAGTCTTATTATGGAATTCGCCCCTCTTCATCCCGCTGCGAAGAAGCTTGTCATCAACAGTTTCCAAAGGGATTGGAGAATAGCCCATCTGAATAAGTTTTTCGTATGTCATTGTCCTGAAAAGATAGTGTGCGTCTTTATCTCCAATATCGCCGCTTACAGGCATTACAGCAATCATAATTGGCATCTTATCTTTATAATCAGGCGCCAGAGTATATTTGACAGCACTGCCGCAGCCGCTGAAAAAAACAAGCAGCAAACAACAAGCGGCAAAAATGACTCCTCGCCTTTTGTTTTTATTCCGTATCATTGGTTCACCTGTCCTTTCATGGGTAAGAATCTTATCTCTATTCTGTCAGAAATAAAGATACCTGACACAATCAAGGCATCTATTTTCCAATCTTTTATATCCATAGCCATAATCTCCTGTTTTAGCGCCTGTATCCCTCCGCTTGTCTCTACAGCCAGTTCTATTTTATCTCTGGCAAATGAATTATAATGAATCTCTTTTACACCCGCAATTTTCAATATGCTGTTTTTGAAAAGCTCAAATCCTTTATAGTCTCTAAGGTTCAGGATAGTAAGCATCACCTTCCTGGCCTCTCCCTCATGAACAATTCCCGCTGAAATCAGGTCTTTTGTCAGCAGGTCAACCGCGACCTCCGCCTCTATGGAGACATTATATATCGGCGTCCCGCCTTCTGCTATAGAAACTTCATCTTCCATTATTTCCTTTGCAAGGATACGGTAATTTAAAATATAGCGGCTCGCATTGCTGTAAATCTTGTCATCCAGAACCAGCGCAAAAACATCCGATTCTTTCTGCGGAACAATTGCCTCTACCGCCTTCACAACAGCCTTTCTGAACGCATCTTCTATGGCCAAATCATCGGGTTTTGTTGTATCAATGGACGCAGGGATGCTGCCCATGACCTCAATGCGAATGATGTTATTATGTGAAAAAGTCAAAGATGGAAGAAAAAATACGGTGAATAGTAAGCAATAAGCAGCAAGCAGCATTCTCATCCCAAAAACTCCTTTATTAAAGCCATTATACCTTGTTTTTTATCAGGCGCAAACCACCTTATATCAGCTTCCTTCCTGAACCATGTCATTTGCCTCTTCGCATATCTTCTTGTGTTTTTCTTTATCTCAACTACAGCGTCTTCCAGACTGTATTTGTTTTGAATATAACCAATAATCTCCTTATACCCCAGGCCGCACATCGCCTTAAGAGCGGGTGAATAACCCATAGCCAAAAGCCTTCTTGCCTCCTCAGCCAAGCCTGCCTGTAACATTATATCTACCCTATCCTCTATGCCTTTGTAAAGAGACTTTCTGTCAACTGCCAAGCCAATCTTCATTACCTCATACGGCTCTTCGGAAAAGCTATGCTCCTTTTGAAAGGCCGATATGGGCTTATTGGTCAAATAATAGACCTCAAGGGCGCGTATAACCCTGGCAATGTTGTTCGGATGTATTCTGAGCGCCGCCTCCGGATCTACCTCTTTCAATCTCTCATAAAGATATTTTGCCCCCTCGCTTCCGGAACCGAGTATAGCAAATTCGCTTCTTAGCCGCATATCAGAGCCAGGGCCTTTGAAAAGCCCTTTTGTAAGCGCCCTTACATATAAGCCTGTTCCGCCGACAACAAAAACATTCTTTCCCCTATTGTGTATCTCGCATATTGCCTTTGAAGCCTCGCCGCCATACCTTGCAGCAGTAAAATCTTCATCCGGATCTGCCACATCTATCAGATGATGGATAATCTTTTTCCTCTGCTCCTTTGTCGGCTTTGCCGTGCCAATATCCATATAACGGTACACCTGCATGGAATCGGCGCTGACAATCTCTCCATTAAACTTCTCCGCCAGTTCCATCGCAAGAGCGGACTTTCCGGACGCTGTCGGGCCGACTATTACGACAACCTTTATCTTATTCATTTTCATACCTTCTGAACAGCCTTTGTTAATGTTATGAGGGTAATCTCCGGCGGACAGCTGAACCTTGCCGGAAGCCCTACAACCCCGATCCCCCTTGAAACATAGACTTGTGTATTTGCCAGCATTACCAAGCCCCCGGCATATTTTTGCCCGTATTTTGACATGGTTACAGGCGCTATAGAAAAAGGTATTCTAATCTGCCCTCCATGAGTATGACCTGAAAGCACTAAATCTACCCTCTCACTTTCCGGCATGACCTCTGCATAATCAGGATTGTGAGAAAGCAGAACCCTCGGGATATCGGAAGGGACTCCATTAAAAGCCGTTTTTAAATCCTGATTGCCTTCCATAAAATCATCTACCCCTGCGAAGCAGATGATCTTATTCTTCATCTCAATAAATCTATGTTCGTTTGTTATGACCGGCACACTATATTTGCTGAAAACATCCGTTGTCAATTCAGCGCCTTCCCAGTGATCATGGTTGCCAAGCACAGCCAAAATCCCATTGGGTGATTTTAGCTTGCACAATGCGCTGACCGCAGGCGCTATGTATTCAGGAGACATGGCTACATAATCGCCTGTAAGAACCATTAAATCAGGTTTTAAGCTGTTTGCCTTGTCCACAACCTTTTCAACAAACTTCAGCCCGACAAACGGGCTGTGGTGAATATCGCTTAGCTGGCATATCCTGAAACCTTCAAACGCATCAGGAAGATTGTTTATGGCTACGGTCTTTTTTTCCACAACAATATGCCTCGGCTCATACACGACAGCATCGGCGAGAAAACCCGCAGCCCCAACAGCCATTGCGCCTTTTATAAATTGCCTTCTTGAAATATTAGGGACACATCCCATTTATTTGCCTTTTCCCTTCTTTGGCCTTCCTCGCGGC
>CAZVZI010000015.1:0-11267 GCA_964631455.1 uncultured Thermodesulfobacteriota bacterium
TTGTCTTTGCATTCAACAGATACGCGCCGATGACAATAAGGAATATGCCGAGAAATCCTGATTTGTCAGGCCATTCCCCAAGCAGAAAAAATGCAATGATGATTATGAATACAGGGCTTAAGGCCATGAAGGGGACGGTGAGCGACAACGGAGAGGTCTTTATCGCCTTTACATAGAGGATGAGGGCTGTAATTTCCAACGGCAGAAGGACGAGAACAGAGAGCCAGAATGTCTTATCCAAATGCGGTATCGGGATGAAAAAAAATGCCAGCGCAATAAAGGGAAGGGCATAACCTTCCCTTACCCATGCAATCACATATTCATCGCTTTTTTGCATCGCCTTTTTGCTCAGGGCGTCGGCGGTTGATAGCGAAAATGCGGTGATAAAGGCAAAGAGTATCCAGAGCATAATAGCATTCTATGTATTTTGCGCTATTTGCTCAAGAAGATTATTAGGCGCGTTGAGTTATATTCTTACAAAGGCATTGAGCAAAAGGATTTCTTCTGTTAAGATTTCAGTATATTCAACAACAGCCTGCGCTTTTATAGGTTTGTGGCACTGGGTGGTTATTTCTACCGGGCGGAAGGAAAACAAATATGCGGCGCAGTGATAAAGGGAGGCTCTATGGCAGAAACTTTTTTAGAATTAGACCAAAGGCTCATAAACTTTATCAAGGCGCAAAAAATCTTCTTCGTCGCCACTGCGCCGAATAATTTAAAAGCCTGTAGTGAGCGAAGCGAATCTAATGAGCATGTAAACCTATCTCCAAAAGGTTATGACACATTGGAGATTCTGGATAACAAGACCGTTGCGTATGCGGATTATCCCGGAAGCGGAAACGAAACGGCGATACATCTTCAACAAAATGGAAACTTGACCATGATGTTCGCAAGTTTTGACAAGACACCGATGATTCTTCGTCTTTACGGCAGAGGAGAGGCTGTAGCCCTTGACAGTCCTATGGGGAAAGAGCTTAAAGAAAAATTAGGAGGCAAGGTTTCTCAATATGCCCGCCAGTTGATACTCCTTCGCATAGAAAAGGCAAAGACAAGCTGCGGTTACGGTGTGCCTTGTTATCAATACATCGGCGATAGAGAAAATCTTATTGAGTGGTGCAAAAAGGCAAGCATTACAGGCAAGATTAAAAAGTATATGGGATTTCTATGGAAAGGATTGTAAATATACGCCATGATTCCACAAAACTCCCTTGATTTGCTCGAATTCAATAAACTCCTTGAGATAATCGCTCAGCGCGCAAAGAGCGATGCCTCACGTAATGCCATTCTCTCCATTAAGCCTCTTTCCGGCAGGGACGAGATTCAAAGGCGGTTCTCCTTAATACAAGAGATACTGAGGATGTCCCAGGATGGCAGGCCGCTCTCTATCCTGCCTTTTAATGATATTGCCCCTGTCTTGCAAAAAGTCCGTCCCGAAGATGCTATGCTTGAGCCTGCTGAACTGGTGTGGCTGATGGATTTTTTTACGGCTGGCCGTGAGGCAGCATCGCAAATCAGGGGATGGGTTGGTGCAACCCCCGTTCATGCAAAATCTGTCCTTAATGAACTCATATCAAATTTAACCGGCAAACCTGAACTCCTGCGCATTCTAAGTCGCACTGTTGACAGAGACGGGAATATCCTTGACAGCGCATCGCCGGGGCTGGCGGAACTGAGGGCAGAGAAAAGAAGGCTTGAGAACAGGTTAAGAAAAAGGCTTGAAGAGATTACAAGGGATGAAAACATTTCCGTGTTTTTGCAGGATGATTTTATCACTCAAAGGTCGGGAAGATGGGTGATTCCTGTTAGAATGGATTCCAAGGGGCAGGTGCCTGGCGTTGTGCATGATGTGTCAAGGACAGGCGAGACCGCATTTGTAGAGCCTATCGCTGTCATAGGTCTTTCCAATGAATATGAAAATATTGTTGCCGAGGAAAAGGCCGAGGTGATGAGGATTCTGAGGAAACTGGGTTCTCGTGTAAGGGAAATAACCGATGAGATTGAAGGGGAATTCAAAACTCTTATCTTCCTTGATCTTCTTAATAGCATTGCCGTAGTTGCAGAAGAATTCCATATGCAGATGCCTGAAATTAACGAGCAGAATGTTTTGCGTCTCGTAAATGCAAAACATCCCTTGTTGCTGCATGCCGTTAGACAGAAAAATAAGGGCGGCGAAATCTGTCCGATAGATGTCCGATTGGGCGGGGATAAGCCTGTCCCTGCAAGCTCTAAGCAGGGAACGGTCATGGTGATAACAGGCCCGAATGCAGGCGGCAAGACTGTTGCCATAAAGACTATCGGCCTCTTATCGGTTATGGCAGTGTCAGGCATACCAGTGCCGGCAGACAGTTCAACGAGTATTCCGCTTTTTCATAATCTGCTTGTTGATATAGGCGATCGGCAGTCGATAGCGGATAATCTTTCCACATTCACAGCCCATCTTGCAAATATGAAGGAATTTCTCAGCAAGGCGGATTCCAGAACCCTTGTGCTTATAGATGAAATGGGCACAGGCACTGACCCTGAGGAAGGGGCTGCCCTTGCCTGCGCAATTCTCAAAGAACTGAAGGAAAAGGATTCCATGATTTTCGCCACAACGCATCTTACCGATATAAAGGTGTTTGCCCATAAGCAAGATGGGATGCTCAATGCATCTATGGAATTTGACCAAAATACCCATGCGCCTCTTTACAGCTTAAGAACCGGCGAGCCAGGGCAGTCCTTTGCCATTGAGACAGCAAAGAGATATGGATTGCCGGAAGGCCTTATACAATCCGCAAAGGAGACGCTTGGCAAAAGAAAGGCTGACCTTGAAAGCCTCATCCAGAGCCTTGATCAAAAGAGAAGAGAATATGAAGATGCCCTTGAAGGGCTAAAGAGGCAATCACTGGAATTTAAACAAAGGGAAGATAGGATAGAAGAATTGCTTGGCGGCGCAGAGGCGCGGAAGAAGGAGATTCTGGCAAAGGCATATAAAGAGGCGTCAGATGTTGTTCTTGACACAAAACGGCAGATGCAGGCCATTTTTGAGGAGATGAAAAAGAGCAGTAAAGATAAGGCCAAAGACTTGCTCAAAGAAGTTGTATCTGCGCAGGAAAAGATTATTGAAAAGGAAAGAGAGTATGAAGCGGCTGATGTTGAGTCTGTATCAATGGATGCGCTCAAACAAGGAGATGTTGTGTTTGTAAAATCTGTCGGATATGATGCAACTATCGTAAAAATCCTTAAAAAGAAAAATTGTCTGAAAGTGAAGGCAGGCAACATGGAGATGGAAGCGTCTTTGTCTGATGTGGGAGTGAAGAAAGGCATAGGTATAGAAAAAAGTAAAGGTGAGGTTACGATAAGCATTCCGGAGAAAGCGGCAGAGAGCCGGATAAATCTTATCGGCTTAAGGGTTGACGAGGCGTTTCCCAAGCTTGAAAATTTTTTAAATGATGCTGTGCTGGCAGGGCATTCTGAAGTTATCATAATTCACGGTATCGGCACAGGGGCGCTTGCAAAGGCTGTGCGGGGGTATCTTTCAGATCACCCCTTGGTAAAGGATTTTAGGGGAGGGGAGCAAGCAGAAGGCGGTGGAGGGGTTACGGTGGCAATCTTAAAATGATGAGGTGCAATCAATGCTCAATTTTGCGGTAAGCGAAGAAAAAAACCGATGGTTAGAACACAAGATGGAGTCCCTCAATATCCGCGAAGAGGATATTGTGGAGAAGTTTATCCGCTCTTCCGGAAAGGGCGGTCAGAAGGTTAACAAGACCTCTTCCTGTGTTTATGTAAAGCATCTCCCTACAGGAATAGAAGTCAAGTGCATGAAAGAGAGAAGTCAGTCTATAAACCGTTTCCTTGCAAGGCGCGAGTTGGTGGAACGGCTCGAAAGGTTATCAGGAAAACTTACTAATGAAGACGTAAGAAGGCTTAAGGCAAAAAAGCAAAAGCAAAAGAGACAAAAGAGGGCGAAGTTGAAGTATGAAACTGCTATTCTGCCAAAAGGGGATTTTATAAATTCGAATGAAGATAAAAGTAAAACCTAATGGCTTTTATTCCTTGCTTCCGCTAAACTTAACATATCCCTTTGTCATAAGAGGGCAAAGATGTTCTGGCTTGCGATAAAAACGCTTTTTCATGAAAAAGGGCGGCTCTTCATAACCCTGATGGGGATTACATTTTCCACCATCCTTACCATTATCCAGATTGCCATGTATCTTGGCGCAATGGGAAACGCCACAGCCATAATACGGCATATTGACGGAGATATATGGATAGCGTCAAGGAATATACAGAACTTTGATTTTGCCAATCCGTTTCCGGAGGAGAGGATAAACAAGGTGAATGCCTTTCCTGACGTCGTATGGGCGGAAAGACTCATCCTTACATGGGGTTTTTTAAAATTGGCAAGCGGCGGGCAGGAGCAGGTGCAGATAGTAGGCTATAATCCCGATACAGCCGTTGGCGCTCCGTGGTCAATGCTGTCAGGAGAGCCATTTGACGTAAAGGGCGGAAGGTATATTATAATCGACAAAACCTCTGAGCAGAGGCTTGGCAAATTAGAGGTAGGCCGGATTTGGGAATTAAGGGAGAGCAGGTTCAAGCTCGTCGGCCTGTCTCATGGGATAAAGAGCTTTACCACCGCCCCGATGGTATTTATGTCATATAATAACGCCCAGCTTTTTTATCCGCCCCAAAATACATCATTCATAGTTGCAAAGGTTAAGGAAAAGGGAAAGACAGGCGATATTGTGAGGGCATTAAAGGCGTCCATGAAGGATAACGATGTGTATACCACTGAAGAGTTTATTTATAAGACCGTCATGTACTGGACTGTCCAAACAGGCATGGGCATGGGGTTTTTTCTCACAGCCATTCTTGGCCTTACCGTAGGCGGCGCGATAGTAGGTCAGACAATTTACGCCAATACAATGGAGCATCTGCATGAGTTCGGCACGCTCAAGGCCGTTGGCGCAAGAAATATAGACCTCTATAAAATAATATTCAGCCAGGCCGGCATAAGCGCAGTTATAGGCTATGCAGTGGGCTCTGTCTTTATCCTTCTTGTATGGAACGGCATTGAAAAGGCAGGCGTGACTTTATATCTGAGCGCAGGATTATTTCTCATATTGTTTTTTTTAATACTTTTGACATGCCTTTTATCGGCATATTTTTCTGTGAGCAAGGTGAGGAAGTTAGACCCTGTTATGGTTTTCAGGGCATGAAAATGAATCCAACCCTTGAAATACGTGATGTAACCAAGATATATGAGGAAGGAAGCACAAGGGTGCTGGCCGTGGATTCCGTGTCGCTCAGCATGAAGAAGGGGGAGGTGCTGCTCATTATGGGGCCTTCCGGCTCCGGCAAGACAACGCTTCTTTCCATGATGGGCTGTATCCTGCACCCGACAAAAGGCGATGTGATTGTAGACGGCAGAATGGTCAGCTCCCTTACAGAAGATGCGCTGCCTGATATAAGAAAGCAATATTTTGGTTTTGTATTTCAATCTTTCAATCTTTTCCCGTCGCTTACAGCAGCAGAAAATGTAGAGGTTGTTTTAAGGCTCAAGGCATGGGATAAAAACTTGTCCCGTTATGCCTCTAAACGGGAGAGGCTGAAACAAGAATCTTTGCATCTGTTGAAGAAGGTCGGATTGGAGAAAAGGGCGGATTTTTATCCGAGGGATTTGAGCGGCGGCGAAAAGCAGAGGGTTGCCTTTGCCAGGGCGCTTGCAGGGGAGCCGCCGATTATCCTTGCGGATGAGCCTACGGCAAACCTTGATTCCAGGACAGGAAAAGAGATTCTATGGGTTTTAAGGAATCTGGCCGAAACCTCCGATAAAGCTGTGGCAATTGTCAGTCATGACCCAAAGGCTTTGGAATTGGCGCATAAGGTTGCGCATCTTGAGGATGGAAGGATAAATTAGTTGGAACATTTCTGAGCATGAACTAGACAAGGCAGTGAGTAATGGCCAACGATTAGGGGTTACAAATGAATAAGAAGTTTATTATAGCAATAGTTTCTGTTGCCTTGCTTATTTCAACGTTATTCTTTTTGTTGAAATCAGGCACAAAAGAAACACAGGTTAACAAGAATGGCCGCGAGGTTTTGCCTGTTTCCGATGCCGCTGCCATGTATGTGGCTGCCGAAGGAAAGGTGGAGGCAATGCCGGGCATGGAGATAGAGGTCGGCACTGATATGATTGCAAGGATTGACCGGATTTTTGTTAAAGAAGGGGACCGTGTAGAAAAGGGCTCTGTAATAGTAAAACTGGACAGTAAAGATATTCAGGCAAAGGTTAGAGCGGCAGAAGGCGAGTTGGCTGTTGCAAAGGCGCGATATGAAGAGATTGCCTCCGGTTCAAGGGAAGAGGATATTAAAAGGGCAGAGGCCGGCCTTGAGGCTGCAGAGGCGGATATGGAGCTGGCAAGGATAAATCTTGAAAGATATGAACAGCTTTACAAAGAGGGCATGATACCAAAGGCGCTTCTTGACGAAAAGGAGAGCTTGTTTAAGGTTGCAAAGGCAAAAGTCAGAGAATCGGAACAAGGAAAAAGGCTTCTGGAAAAAGGGCCTAAACAGGAAACATTAAAACTCTACAAGGATGCCGTGCCTCAGGCTGAGGCAACAGTGGAGTATTATAAAAGGCTTCTGGAGAAGACCGTGATAAAGTCTCCAATCTCAGGCAAGATAATCCGCAGGTATCTTGAGCAAGGCGAGGCCGCAATCCCGGAAATGCCCATACTTGCTGTTGCCGATATTGATAGAACAAGGATAAATACAGAGGTGGACGAGACAGACATAGGCAGGATAAAGGTCGGAGACGCGGCAGAGGTGAGGTCGGATGCCTATCCCGGCAAGATTTTTAAAGGAGAGATTCAGGAAATATTTGATTATGTCGGGCCGAGAAAGGTGAAGCCGAATAATCCCGCGAAAAATCTGGATATGAAGGTTGTTCAGGTGAAGATATTGCTTAAGGAAAAGGTGCCTTTCAAACTTGGAATGACGGTTGATGTGAAGATAATGCCGAAATAATATGCGCCGCTGATTTCATTATTCCCCTTCCTTCAAAATATATCCAATCCCTCTTACCGTATGTATTAATCTTTTGAAAGGTTCTTTGTCTATCTTGTTTCTCAGATGGTTTACATAGACGTCAATAACATTGGTATCGCTGTCGAATGTATAATCCCAGACATGCTCTGCTATCATTGTTCTGGTGAGAACCTTGTTGGGATTTCTTAAGAAATACTCCAGAAGCCCGTATTCTTTTGAAGTCAAGTCTATTACCGTATCGCCCCTTTTAGCCTTTCTTGTCGCTTGGTCAAGAATAAGGTCTGCAAACTTCATCTCTGCGATGCCTAAGTCCTTTCTCCGCATGAGCGCCCTTATCCTGGCCAAAAGCTCTTCAAAGGCAAAGGGCTTGCTTAAGTAGTCATCTGCCCCGCTGTTAAGCCCCCTTACCTTATCCTCTACGGCATCTCTTGCCGTGAGAAGCAGCACAGGGGTGTTTATATTTCTGCTTCTTAAATCTCTGACCATCTCTATGCCGTTCTTCTTAGGAAGCATTATGTCCAGAAGGATGATATCGTAGTCGTTGGTTGATGCCATATACTCGCCTTCGACACCGTCATATGCCACATCAACGGCATAGCTTTCTTCTTCAAGCCCCTTTTTTATAAAGCCAGCAACCTTTTTTTCATCTTCCACGATGAGTATTCGCATGGGAACCTCCAATAAAGCAGAAAAGATTGATTTTGCCTCTTTGATATTTTATTGTTTCAGCGCCTTTGGTATATCTCTATCCTTTACCTTGCCAATCGCAGCAAGGGTTACTTTATCCGGATTGAATATCTCTCTGGCCAGCCTTGCAATATCTCTTGCGGTTACTTTATCAATGCCTTCCACTATTTCCTTTATGGCGACAGTTCTATTAAAATATATCTCATCCCGCGCAAGCTTTGTCATTCTGCTTTCGCTTGTCTCAAGGCCGAGCAGCATGCTTCCTTTTAGCTGCTCTTTTGCAGATTTAAGCTCTTCCTTTTTCACCTCTTTTTTTACAAAGGCATTAAGTTCTTTTAGAATTAATTCCACTACCTTGCCGAATGTGTCAGGGGTGGTTCCAGCATACACTACAAGCGAGCCGACATCAAGGCAGAGATTCAGATATGAGTAAACGGAATAGGCAAGCCCCCGCTTCTCCCGTATCTCCTGAAACAGCCTTGAGCTCATTCCGCCGCCAAGCAAAGTATTGAGTAAATAAATCTTGTATCGGTCGGGATGCGCTTGGTTCGGCGAGGCCGTGCCGAGACAAAGATGCACCTGCTCCAGGTTTCTCTGTTCCAACGTAATGCCGGGATGTGGCTTGGGGATTTTGGAAATATGCGCAGGGGTGTAAGGCATTACGCCCCTACGAGGTTTGGGCTCAGAAACCGGCATCTTTTCAAAATGTTTTAAAAGCCTCAATAATGATTTATGTTTTGTGTCTCCTGCGGCGGTTATAATTGTCGTATGAGGCAGATAGGACTGCTTGTAATAGGAAAGCACATCATCTCTTTTTAGGGAGTTAATCGTCTGAAGGTTGCCGAGGACCGGCATGGCGAGCGGATGCCCTTTCCAAAAGGCCGTTGCAAAGAGGTCGTGGATTAAATCATCAGGTGTGTCCTCCACCATCTTTATTTCCTGCAGGACTACAGCCCTCTCCTTTTCCAATTCTTGTTTGTCAAATTTTGAATTCAGAAATATGTCGGAGAGGAGATCGACTGCAAGAGGGATATCCTTGCTTAAGACCTTTGCATAAAAGCAGGTGTTTTCCCTTCCTGTAAATGCGTTGAGAATCCCCCCAACGGATTCTATCGCCCTCGCAATGTCCAGGGCAGTTCTTTTTTTAGTGCCTTTAAAAAGGAGATGTTCAATGAAATGAGATACGCCGTTTCTTTTGCTGTCTTCGTTTCTTGAACCGGTGTTCACCCAGATGCCGATGGATGCCGACTGAATATCAGGCATCTCTTCGGTTATAATCTTCAGGCCGTTTTTTAATTGGGTTTTATAAATTTGGGACATGAGTGATGGGATAGTTAATAGCTCATAACTGTTAGCTTATAGCAACTACCATGAGCTATGAGCCATGAACTTATGAAGCCGCTTTTCCAAGCGCCTCTTTGCGGGAAAGCCTTATTTTCCCTTGTTTATCCACTTCCAGAACCTTTACCAGCACCTCATCGCCTTCCTTCAATATATCCTTGACGTCCTTAACCCTTTCTTCGGCTAATTGGGATATGTGTATCAGGCCGTCTGTTCCGGGGAAAATCTCCACAAATGCGCCGAAGTCCATAATCTTTCGGACCTTGCCGAGATAAATCTTTCCAACCTCCGCTTCCTGGGTAAGCTCCTTTACCATGGCGATTGCCTTTTGCGCAGCCTCATCATCGGAAGAAGCGATATTCACCTTCCCTGAATCGTCTATATCAATCTTTACGCCTGTTTTCTCTATGATGCCTTTAATGTTCTTTCCGCCAGGCCCGATAACATCCTTTATCTTCTCCTGCCTGACATAAATGGTGATTATCCTTGGCGCATGCACGGAGAGTTCGGTCTTTGGCGCAGAGATTGCCTCTTTCATCTTGCCCAGTATGTGCAGCCGCCCGTCTTTTGCCTGATAGATGGCATGTTTCAATATCTCTCTGGATACTCCGCTTATCTTTGTATCCATCTGAAATGCGGTAATTCCGCGTTCTGTGCCGGCAACCTTAAAGTCCATATCGCCGAGGTGGTCTTCATCGCCGAGGATATCAGAAAGCACAGCGACCTTTTCGCCTTCCTTAATAAGGCCCATTGCAATGCCAGCCACAGCATCCCTTGTGGGAACGCCTGCATCCATCAAGGACATGGATGCGCCGCATACAGTCGCCATAGAGGATGAGCCGTTGCTCTCCAATATGTCGGAGACGACTCGTATTGTATAAGGAAATTTATCGGATTCTGGAAGCACCTTTGTAACAGCCCTTTCTGCCAGTGCGCCGTGTCCGACCTCTCTTCTGCCGGGCCCGCGCAGCATCTTTACCTCGCCGACTGAAAATGGCGGAAAGTTATAATGAAGCATGAATGTCTTGTATTCCCACCCTGATAGGGCGTCAATCTTTTGCTCGTCTTCCGATGTGCCGAGGGTGGTAACTACCATTGCCTGGGTTTCGCCTCTGGTAAACAGGGCAGAGCCGTGGGTTCTGGGAAGCAGTCCTATCTCGCAGGTTATTGGCCTGATATCAGCCAGCCCCCTGCCGTCAATCCTTGTATGGGTTGAAAGCACAGACTCTCTTAATATCCTGTATTTCAGGTCTTCAAATATCTTAGTTATCTCATCTTCCCTGTCTTCGTATTGTGCTTTTAACGTTTCTGTCAATTCTTTTGATATGTCTGACAACCGCTGGTATCTCTCCTGTTTCACAGGAATATTGAGCGCTTGTTTTATCTTGGCATCAGCAAAGCCGGTTACCTTTGCTACGAGTTCATTATCTACGGCAACAGGAGGAACCGGCATTTTGGTTTTTCCTATATCATCTGCTATTTTTTTCTGGAGATTTATAACAGGCTGCATGGATTCGTGGGCGAACATCATGGCGTCAAGAATCTCATCTTCTGAAACCATTTTTGCGCCGCCTTCTACCATGATTATGGCGTCTTTGCTGCCGGCAACAATCAAATCAATATCGCTATTTTCTTTCTGATTTTTATAGGTAGGATTGCAGACGAACTTTCCGTCTATCCTGCCCACGCGCACACCTGCGATAGGATTGATAAAGGGAATGTCGGAGATCATGAGCGCTGTGGATGCCCCGATCATTGCCGCTATCTCAGGGTCGTTCTCAGGGTCAAGCGAAAGAACTGTTGCAATAATCTGGGTTTCGTTAAAATAACCTTCCGGGAAAAGTGGCCGCAGAGGTCTGTCTATCAGCCTTGAACAGAGCACCTCTTTTTCGCTGGGCCTGCCCTCTCTCTTGAAAAAGCCGCCGGGAATTTTTCCTGCGGCATATGTCATTTCCATATAATTCACTGTGAGCGGAAGAAAGTCTTTGCCCGCTGCCGCCTCTTTTGCCGCGCAAACGGTAACCAAAACCACGGTATCACCGTATCGCACCACCGCAGAGCCGTTTGCCTGTTTTGCCATCTTTCCTATCTCTATGGATAGAGATCTGCCGCCAAAATCCACTTCGTATTGTTTTGCCATTTGGTTTATTCTCTCCTATGAAAGTCAAAGGTCAAAAATCAAATTGCCTTTTTATTTTCTCAAG
>CAZVZI010000015.1:11277-13610 GCA_964631455.1 uncultured Thermodesulfobacteriota bacterium
CAGCATCCTTTTTTTTCAGATATTCAAGCAAGCTTCTCCTTTGCCCAACTAATCTTAAGAGTCCTCTTCTGGAATGGTGGTCGTCCGCATGCGTCTTGAAATGATCGGTCAGGTAGTTTACCCTCTCAGTCAAAATGGCAATCTGCACCTCCGGCGAGCCGGTATCCGTTTCTTTTCTCTTGAAGGTTTTTATAACCTCCTGTTTTCTTTCTTGTGTAAGCATACTCCTGTTACCTCCTTTTTTAAAATACTGTGAACTGAGCCTCTTGCAAAAGTCCAAAAAGGTTGTCATTCCCGAAGTTTTTAATCGGGAATCTGGTGTTATTTAAGCATAAAACCATATCCCCGATAGAACAATTCGGGGATGACAGACATTTTGCAAGAGGCTCAACTGTAAGCTGTTAACTGTTTTAGCTTCTACAGTTCACTGTTTACTGTTTATTATTAAATACCCTTTCTAATTTAAACCCATCTATGCCTTTATATGTGGCAAGGGCGACAATTTTCCCATTGGCCATGAATCTTATCATCTCATTACCTCCAATGGAAGAAGAAAATTTTGGGGCTATGCCGTCCCTTATCCTGTCGGCTACGACGGCATCAACCTCTATAGCAGGCATATCTGCAAAAAGCCTCTCCACAGAGATGACGCCTTTTGTCAGAGAGTCTTCTTGTAAATCGTTGAAGCTGTTTATTGAAATGCTGTCAGAGAGAGAAAACATCCCGCTCTTTATCCTTCTCAAACCGGCAAGATGGGCGCCGCAGCCGAGTTTTCTTCCTATATCAAATGCGAGGCTTCTGATATATGTGCCTTTGGAACATATAACCTGAAAGGTGACGCATGGCATTGTGATATTTGAGACCTCTATGCTGTAAATCTCCAGATCACGCGGTTTTCTTTCGACCTCAACATGTTCTCTTGCCAGCTTATAAAGAGGGGCGCCATTCATTTTCACGGCGGAAAACATCGGCGGGATTTGTTTTATCCTGCCTTTGAAAGCATTTATGACAGAAACTATATTTTCTCTGCTAATAGTTGTTATATCCCCCTTTGCCGTCACCTTGCCTTCACTGTCGTATGTGTCGGTCTCTTCCCCTAATTTTATTGTTGCCAGATATTCCTTTTTCCCGTCTTCCAAAAACCTGGCAAGCCTTGTTGCGTCGTTTATGCAAAGAGGCAAAACTCCGGTTGCAAGAGGGTCAAGGGTGCCGATGTGTCCCACCTTTTTTGCCCTTAATGCCTTTTTTACCATCATCACAACATCATGCGATGTGGGGCCTGCCGGCTTATCTATTATCAAAACGCCGTTCATATTGATACTGTCCCATGCATCCTTTTTTCTGTTGCAGATATGACTTTTTCTTTTATATCTTTAAGATTGCCCTTTATATTGCATCCTGCCGCATTCATATGGCCGCCGCCGCCGAATTCCTGTGAAATCCCGGCTACATCTATCCTGCCTTTTGACCTGAAACTTATCTTGTATTCTCCCGGTTTTGCTTCCCTTAAAAGAATTCCGACTTCAACCCCTTCAATTGTTCTTGCATAGTTTACAAACCCATCGGCTTCTTCCTTTGTGGCGCTTGCCTTATTAAGCGTATCAAGCGTAACTACCAGAGATGCAACCTTTCCGTCATTTGTCAGCTCTAATGTATTCAACACAGATGCAAGCAGCTTCAATTTATTGACAGGATTGCTCTCGTATACTTTTTGAGATATATCCCACGGATTAGCTCCGAGTTTAAGCATTTCTCCTGCTATGCCGAATGTCTTTGGTGTAGTGCAGGAATACCTGAATGAGCCTGTGTCTGTAAGTATTGAAGTGTAAATATTTATTGCCATATCGCGGTTTATCGAAACAGGTATCTCCTTTAAAAGGTCATATACCATTTCGCCTGCTGCGCTAGCATCGGCATCTATCACATTTATGTCGCCAAAACGGTCATTTGTGGCATGGTGGTCAATATTGATAAGTTTACCCTTATTCTTTATTCTGCCAAAGTCCTCGCCAAGCCTGTCCTTCTGGCCGCAGTCTACTGCAAAGACAGCATCATATATTTTGTTCTCATCTATCTTATTTGCCACTTTGTCTGCAAAGGGGAGGAATTTAAAAGTTTTCGGCACAGGGTCATACAAATAAGCAGTCACATCCTTTTTAAGCTCTTTTAATCCCAGGGTAAGAGAGAGCAGTGAACCGACTGCATCGCCCTCAGGATTTACATGGGAAGACACGAGAAAGGTTTTTCCCTTGTTAATCTCATCTATTACCTGTTTAAACTTTGTCACTTTTAATTTCCTTTAGTATCTTTTCTATGTTCTGCGCATATTCCAG
>CAZVZI010000016.1:0-12894 GCA_964631455.1 uncultured Thermodesulfobacteriota bacterium
TTTCATAGGTATTTTTTCCCCCTGCCAATTCCTTCTCTCTCTCAGTGCTGAGTTCGCCTGCCTTTAGTTTTAGTCTCTCCACCTCTTTGTTCAAATACTCAGACTTGCTCAACAGCTCTTCCTTTTCACTCTTTAAACTGCTTATCTCTTGCGACATTGCCTCTTTCCCTGCGGAAAGCTCCTCAATCTGTTTTGACAGTTCATCTATTTTGGCCTTTACCTGCTGATTCTCTTCTTTTAGTTGTGTAATTTCTTTCTGCGCCTGCTCCAAACCCGCCTTTCTTGCCTCGGATTCTTCCACTGTCTTCTGGTATACATCTTTATTTATGCCGCAGCCTGCAAAGACAGCAAACAGCAATAAAAAACTTAAAACACTTCCCCTTTTTTGACTTTTTTTCATAAAGCGCCTCCTCATTTATTGTTGTGCAACCCAATCGATTCAGAGTATACCACAACTTTATTCCTTCCGCTTTTTTTGGCATGATAGAGCGCCTCATCAGCCGCCTTTATTATTTCATCGAAGTTTTTTAAATTTTTGTCAGGATATATTGCAATGCCTATGCTTATAGTTGTTTTGAGGGAAACGCCTGAATCTCCTGAAAGATTAGCATCTGCCACAGCCTTTCTCATCCTTTCTGCGGCGCTTATCGCCCCTTTCTCATCCGCCCTGCACAGACATATAATAAACTCCTCGCCCCCAAATCTTGCAAGTATCTCCCCTTCTCTCATCTTGCCCTTCATCAGCGCGGCCAGTCCTTTCAGCGTCTTATCGCCGACATCATGTCCATAAGTGTCATTAATGTTTTTAAAATGGTCTATATCTATCAGAAGGCAGCCAATTTGATAATTATAACGTTTTGCCAGCGCCACTTGCATATTTATATGGTCATAGAAATATCTCCTGTTATAAAGGCCTGTCAACTCATCGGTTATGGACAGCTTCTCCAGCAGCGCATTTTTCTCTTTCAGTTCATTCTGTAATTCCTGTATCTTTAAGAAAACATTCATCCTTGCCAAAAGTTCGCTCTGGTCAAAGGGCTTTAGTATATAATCGCTTGCCCCTATATTTAAACCCTTTATCTTGTCAAGAACCTCTTTTCTGCTGGCACTGAGCATTATCACAGGGACATCTTTGCCGGATTCACTTGCCTTGACTGCAGATATAAACTTATAACCATCAACCTTTGGCATCATGACATCGGTAATTACAAAATCAACCTTTTTGCCAAAAAAAACCTTCAGTGCCTCCACTCCATCCTTTGCTTCAATCACACTCGAAAAAAGACCGGCGTCTGTTACCGTATCTTTTACCAATTGCCTGACACTTGGCGAATCATCAACTATTAAGAGCGTTCTTTCCGCCATATCATTTCATCCCTTTTAACATCTTCTTTGCCATCTTTGCCTCTTCCGTTTTAGGGTATTTATCCACAACCTTTTCAAGAACAAGCCTCGCCTCTTTTTTATTGCCGAGCTCAGAAAAGGCTATCCCCTGCTTCAAAAGCGCAGCGGAAACCTTTTTACTCTTTGGATATTTTTTTACAACCTCGTTAAACTCAAGCACAGCCCGCTCATAATCTTTTTGCGCGTAATATATCTCGCCTATCCAGTACTGCGCATTAGGGGCAAGGTTGTGTTCCGGAAAGAGGGATAGAAATCTGCTGAATTTTTCAAGGGCATTTGCGTAGTCTTTATCTTTTGTAAGCTTTATTGCCTCATTGTATAATTCATCAGGCTTGGGCGGTTTTGCCTCCTGTTTGTCGGCTTGCTTCGGAACCTCTTCCGGCACAGATGCCTGCCCCTGAATGTTTCTATCAGGGGATGTCTTCGCATGTTCTAATGACACAATCTTTTCGTCTAGAGATGAAAGCCTCTTTCCCAGAGCCGCAATCTGGTTTTGAATAGACGCAAACTTGTTGTTGAGTTCGGAGTTATGGATTCGGAGTTCAGAGTCTGTCTTTTCATGCACTGCGACGATATCTTCATTTGTCTTTTTTACCGTCTGCGCTGTCTCTTCAAACCGCCCCCTAATAAAGGCCATATCCTCCTTAATCTTGTCAATAGACGCATTTACGGCTGCCTTTTCTCTTTGACGGGCTTCCTCTGCCGCATCAAATCTCTTTGTTTGAAGCTCTGAGTTTTTCTTTATTTCGTCTTCAAGCTGGACGAGCTTTTGCTGCTCTACGGCCATGCTCTGCTTCAAGCCGTCTATGTCTCTCTTTACAGGATCGTCTTTAGGCTCAAGCGCTATGCAGCCCGACGATACTACAGTGAGCAGTAAGCAGTAAGCGGTAAGCAGAAAAAGATAAACAAAGTTTTTGCTGCATACTGCATACTGCATACTTTCTTCTGATTTATGACTTCTGGCCTCATTTGACAATTACAAACTCCACACGTCTGTTCTTTGCCCATGCCTCTTCAGTTTGACTCGGATCCGCCGGCTTTTCCTCACCGTAGCTTATGGTGGATAATCTTGCCTCATTCACCCCGCTGTCCACAAGGTATTGCTTGACGCCCTGCGCCCTTCTCTCACTAAGGGCAATATTATACTCGTTTGTCCCTCTTTCGTCGGCATGACCCTGAATCTGAATCTTGACGGCTTCTTTTTTCTTAAGCCACTGCGCATTTTTATCCAGAACAGGCTGCATGTCATCCACGATGCTAAATCTATCAAAGTCAAAATATATGACCAAAAGCCTCCCCTGCCCTTCCGCCATTTCAGAAACTTCATCCTTTGTTTCTACTATTGCCGCCGGCCCCTTTTCTCCCTTTGCATCCGCCGCCTCTTGCTTTATCGGCTGCTCCGCAACCTTTTCTCCTTTTATTTCCGCTGCAATCTTTTCTTCTGCAGGCTTTACAACAGGAGAAGGTTCTGCCGTTTTTTGAACCTCCTCTTGTTTTACAACCTTCATACATCCGGCAGCCATAAGAACAATGACTGTTATTGCTAACACAAATATTGACAGGCTGTTTTTTTTCATTTTCCCCTCCCTTTTATTTAGCTACCAGTTATCAGTTATCAGTTTTCCACTTTTCACTGTTCGCTATTCACTGCATTAAATACGGCGACCACGAAGGGGCGGCTTGTCCTTGCTTTGCCATATTCTCTATTCTTATCCGCCTCTGTCTCTCTCCGTTGCTTTGCATAATGTAAACAGCGCCGCCTCTCTCCCTTGTAGATGCAAAGGCTATATATCTGCCGTCAGGCGACCATGAAGGATTCTCATTATCTCCGTTGTTTGATGTAAGTTTAATCTGTCCTGTTCCGTCGGTATTCATAATCCATATATCAAATCTGCCTTCACTTTGCCTTGCAAAAGCAATTTTGTCCCCCTTGGGCGACCATGCAGGCGCAGCATTATATTTGCCGTCATAGGTAAGGCGGGAAAGCCCTGTTCCGTCGGAGTTTATCATATAGATATGCGGATTTCCACCTATATCAGATACAAACACCAGCCTCTTTCCGTCAGGCGACCAGCTCGGCGACACATCTATTGCCCAGTTATTGGTAAGCCGCTTTAACTTCATCCCATCAAACTCCAATATATAAAGCTCGGGGTTGCCGTCCTTGCTCAGGGTCAGGGCTATCTCTTTTCCCGAAGGAGACCATCTTGCGCCTATGTTTATGCCTGGGTGATTGGAAAGCCTTGTCTCTTTGCCTGTCGCAAGCTCCAGCATATAAAGATACGGCTGCCCTTCTTTGTATGATGTGTATAAAACCCTTGCGCCGTCAGGCGACCACTGGGGGGAGATATTGATTGAACCGTTTCTTGTAACCTGCCTTAAATTATAGCCGTCATAGTCAGCCATATAAACTTCCTTGCTACCGGATGAATTGGAGACAAACAAAATCCTTGTATCAAATATTCCCCTTTCTCCTGTCACGGCTTCAATTACCTCATTTGCAAATTTGTGGGCTATGGTTCTCACATTGGCCTTTTTGCCGATATATCTCCGGCCAGTGAGCATCTTTGCCTGAATTGCATCAAAGAGCTTCAGTTCAACCGTGAGATTATCTTCTTCTGCAATAAGAACGGCTTTTATCAGGAGATCCGCTCCGATAATCTGCCAATCTTTGAAATCTATCTCGCCATATTTTTTGTTCGGGTCTTCTATGTATGCCTTTTTATCCAGGATGTCAAAGAGGCCGGTAAATTCCAGGTCATTGATAAGAATGTCGCGTAAAAGACCGCCGGTCTCAGATTGCGCGCTCAAACCTCCAATACTTTTTATATCAGGAATAGCAATGGGCAGCCTTTTGCCGGCAGGGGCATTTATGTCTATATAGACTTTAGCGTGGCCCGTTTCTGTAAATAAAGCTACAAACAGACAGGCCAGCAAAGATGCGCGACACCTTCTCACTGATATGGCTTTTATCATTTTTCGCATTCAGGAAAACACACTCCTATATCAACAAAATCCTTTCCCAATTCTTGAGGAAGCGGCGGAAACAAAGGGGCTGCCTTTTCAATTGCCCTTATAGCAGATTGAACAAGCAGCAGGTTGCCGGAAGATTGCTCAACATGGCTTTTAACAAGACGACCGTTTTTATCTATGCGCAAAGATATAACAACAACCTCGCCTTCCTTTATATCACCCATATAATTCCATTTAGGCTGAATTACTTCCCATAAACCTGCGCCATATTTTTCTTCTAATTCTTCAATTCGTTTTACTGCGCCTCCCTGCTGTGTTGGCACCGCACTTTCTGTTTTCTGCCCGGCTGGCTTTACGATAACCTGCCTATGAACAACCTTTTCTCTATACTCCTTAAGTCTTTTCTCTATCTGTTTATTTTTCAGCCCCTCTATGGCCTTGTTTATATCCTCTTCCGCCTCTCTCTTTTTTACGCGTTCTTTTATCCTTTTTAGCGCCTCATCCAGAGACGGCTCTTTTGTTTTTTTTAAAGTAATGGCCCTTTCTTCCTTAACTCGCTGACTATTTAAATCGTTGATTTTTTGATTCGCAGGCTCGATAACCTTTGGAGGGGTGATTGGTTTTCCCGGCGCGAAAAGGTCAACTGTGTAGATGGGCGCTGTAATCTTTCTTGAAGAACTGCCATTGGCAAGCAAAAAGACAAGGGTTATAAAAACGATATGCAGACAAATAGAAATTGCTACTGTGAAACCGAAACCGGGCTGTCTTTCATCATTGTAGAAACCGGCCGTCACCTATCCTCCGCCCGCCTGAGGCGGAGCAGGCTCCGTCATCATGCCGACCCTTTCTATGCCCGCCTTTCTTATCTCAGCCATTACGCTGACCACAACGCCGTATGCCACATCCTTGTCTGCCTTTAAAAGAACCGCTCTTTTTTTATTTCTCTGATATATGCCTTCCACTTTTTCCTTCAGGCTTGAAACAGCTATCCTATTTTTGTTTATGAGTATCGCCCCGTCTTTGTTTATTGTTACAACCAGAGGCTCGTCTTCCGTTGTCAATCCCGATGCCTTTACCTTGGGCAGATTGACATCCAGCCCCTCCTGAAGCATTGGCGCGGTAACCATAAATATGATAAGCAAGACCAGCATCACATCCACAAGGGGCGTGACATTTATCTGGGATAAAACTGTCCTCTGTTTTGTCCTTGAAAAATCCATTATCTTCTCTCTTTTCCAATCTCTCTTTCCACTATATTCAAAAAATCGCCTGCAAAGTTTTCCATTTCAATTGCCATCCTGTTAATCCTCGTTACAAAGTGGTTATAGGCAACCACTGCAGGGATGGCGGCGATAAGACCCATAGCGGTGGCAATAAGCGCCTCGGATATGCCCGGCGCAACAACAGCAAGGCTGGCCGACCCTTTTGCCCCTATGCCGCTGAACGAATTCATTATGCCCCATACTGTGCCAAAAAGGCCGATAAACGGCGTAGTGTTGCCCGTGGTGGCAAGAAACGAGACAGCCCTTTCCATCCTGCTTATTTCAATGGACATCGCCTTTTTCAATGCCCTCTGGATGCTGTCCATCTCTCCAATAAAGAATTGGGCATCCTCTCTTTTTTGCGCCCTTGCCTGCAAGAGCTCGTTATAACCTGCGGTAAAGAGCCTTGCAAGGGGCGTGAATCTATAGTTTGCGGCAGCCTCAAATATGGATGCAAATTGTCTCTTGTGCCAGAAAAATTCCAGAAATGCGCCGGATTCCTTTTCCATCTTTCTGATAATGCGATACTTATATATGATTATCGCCCATGAGATAACAGAAAAGACAAAGAGTATGATAAGCACAAACTTTACCATGATGCCTGCGCCTAAAATCATATCCCATAAACTCCCCTGGCTGATCATGCTTAAATTTTGGATATTCATCAAATTATTCCATCTCCTCGTAAAATGAAATGATTTGCAAGAAAATTAACACCTTTCGGATTTCAAGTCAACCTTGAACCAAGATTGAATGGAAAACAAATGAACAAAATAGATTGACAAAAAAAAGACAGGGTGTTATTTTTACACAATAAGCATACGAAATGGGGCTGTAGCTCAGTTGGGAGAGCGCAAGGCTGGCAGTCTTGAGGTCAGGGGTTCGATCCCCCTCAGCTCCACCAATAAACGCAAGGATTGTGCATAATTTCACAATCCTTTTTTTATTTACTTTTTTTGTTTACTTTGTTTGTTCAACCATGGCTAAAAAGATAATTATAATAGGCGGCGGTGCCGCCGGCATTATGGCAGCAGGCCGCGCCGCAGATCTTGGCGCAGATGTTACCCTGCTTGAGAAAATGCCGCAGATGGGCATAAAGATTTCCATCACAGGCAAGGGGAGGTGCAATTTAACAAGCGGCGAAGACATGGACAGGTTTATAGAGGCCTTCGGGCCAAATGGAAGGTTTCTCAGAAATGCATTTGCAAGATTCTTCAGCAACGACCTTATTGATTTCTTTGAATCCATCGGTATAAAAACCATGCTTGAAAGAGGCATGCGCATATTCCCTTTGTCAGGAAGCGCAAAAGACGTTGTAAAAGCTATGGTCATGTATCTGAACAAACAGGGCGTTAAAACAATTGTCAATACGACGGTAAAAGAGATGCTTGTTAAGGACAATAAGATTATCGGCGTTGATACTAATAAGGGTGTTTTTCACGGAGATGCCGTAATACTTGCCACAGGCGGCGCATCATATCCTGAAACAGGCTCAACGGGCGACGGTTATGATATGGCAGAAAGGCTGGGGCATGCGATTATTCCCATAAGACCTGCGCTTGTGCCTCTTGAGGTTAAAGAAACCTATGTGAAAGAGCTTCAGGGGCTGGCTTTAAATCATGTGACCGCATCCGTATACCTTGATGGAGAAAAGATTGCCGAGGCATTTGGCGAGATGCTGTTCACGCATTTCGGCCTTTCCGGGCCTATAATCCTTACTTTGAGCAAAACTGTGGTGGACAGCCTCCCGAAAGGCAAGGTTGAGATTTCTCTTGACCTGAAACCTGCCATTTCAAAGGAAAAGCTGGATTTAAGGTTTTTACGCGAGATAAAAGAACACAGCAATAAAAATTTTGACAACCTGCTGGAGAATCTTTTGCCCCAGAGCATGATACCTGTCTTTGTAAAACTTGCCGGCATACCTCATGATAAAAAGGTTCATCAGATTACGCAAAAGGAACGGATGGAGCTGATTGCGCTCCTGAAAGATATGCGGTTTGGCATAGCCAAATCAAGGCCGTTGAAAGAGGCAATTGTTACCGCAGGAGGAGTCTCAACAAAAGAGATAGACCCAAAGACAATGGAATCAAAGATAATTAAAAATCTCTTTATCTGCGGAGAGGTTATAGATGTGGACGCAAAGACAGGCGGATATAACCTTCAGGCGGCATTCTCCACAGGATGGGTTGCAGGGACAATGGCGGCCAAGTAGCTGCTTTTATAAACCCATAACATTATATCCTGCATCCACATAGATAATCTCGCCGGTTACTCCGCTGGAGAGATCGCTGCAAAGATAGAGCGCGGTCTTTGCCACGTCCTCTGTTGTGACATTCCTTCTAAGCGGCGCCTTTTGCTCCACAACACCGAGTATGTCTCTAAAACCAGCTATGCCCATGGCGGCAAGGGTTCTTATCGGGCCTGCGGAAATGGCATTGACCTTTATGTTCTTTTGCCCTAAATCTGCGGCAAGATATTTGACGCTCGCCTCCAACGCCGCTTTTGCAACTCCCATGACATTGTAGTTTGGTATAACCTTTTCACTGCCGTAGTAGGTAAGCGTTATCATGCTCCCGCCCCTGCCTTCCATCAAGGGATATGCCCTTTTTGCCAGCGCAACAAGAGAATAGGCGCTTATATCCATAGCCAGCCGAAAGCCCTCTCTTGATGTATCCGCATACAGCCCTTTTAATTCATCTTTATTTGCAAACGCAACCGAATGAACCAGAATATCCAGCCCCCCCCATGCCTCTTTCACCTTGTTAAACACCGAATCTATCTCGTCATCCTTTGCAACATCGCACGGCAGAATCAGTTTTGAGCCGATGCCTTGCGCCAATGGCGTAACCCTGTCTTTGAGCACTTCTCCTGCATAGGTAAACGCAAGCTCCGCCCCTTCCTTATGGAGCGCCTGCGCAATAGCCCATGCAATGCTCCTCTCGTTTGCAACGCCGAATACAATACCTTTTTTATTGTTCAGCAATCCCATGCGAAACCTCCTTAAATTATTTCAGGCTCAACCTCAGCCTTGACCTTAACCTTATTTCAAACATTTCTACCACTATTTAATAACCGATTCAATAATTTATTTGACTTGCCAGTTAAGCCCATCTCTGCTAAATTTATAGCAGAATAAGAACCGGAGGTTACTATGACTTTTGAACACCTTGAAGAAAAAGAGGCTGTGGAGACAGCATCGCTGATAGAGAGAAACGGCTTTGCCTTTTATTCCATCCTCGCCGATAAGGCGGAAGATAAAAAAGTAAAAGCCGTATTTAGAAAACTTGCAAAGGACGAAAAAAAGCATATAAAGATATTGGAAAATAAATATTATCCTGAGGCAGGCTTTGGAGAACAGATTACGGATGAGGAAATTGCTATCGAGGATTATGTCTCAAGAAGCGCAGACCCTAAAATATTCACCCAAGAGATAGATGTGGAAAAACTTGTCTATGCTATAGACAGCATAAAAAAGGCTGTAATTTTGGCTATACATACGGAAAGATATTCAGCTGAATATTTTGAAGGCATGGCCAAAAAGGCATCTACAGAACAAGGGGCTGTCATGTATAAAGAACTTGCAGATGAAGAAAGGATGCACGCAAAAGAGTTAGAGGCGATATTGAAATCTATGTAAACCCGCATCCCTTCCATCCTTGTCTCAATTCTTTCTGAATTGCAAATCTAAAATCCTGTGATATAGTTTTGTCATGCCTGAGTTAAGATTGAATCTAATAACGCGGGAATGGGTAATCATTGCCACAGAAAGGGCAAAGAGGCCTGAGGATTTTAAAACCACTGTGAGCAGGAAAGAAAGCCCTTCTTATATGGAAACATGCCCTTTCTGCCCCGGAAACGAGTCAAAAACCCCGGGAGAAACCTTCAGAATAAGCGGCAATGAAACCGGATGGAAGGCCAGAGTGGTGCCGAACAGGTTTTCTGCGGTATCCGCTTCCGGCAATAAAGAACGGCGAATTGACGGCCTGATACGAAACGTTACAGCCGTTGGCGTGCATGAGGTTATTATTGAAAGTCCCATCCATAACACAAATCCAGCGCTTCTTACATTAGAACAGATGGAAGATGTAGTGAAGATTTACAAAAACAGATTTATGGAGGCATACAAAGACCCGCGGGTAGAGCATGTGATAATATTTAAAAATCACGGCGAGGGCGCAGGAACATCCCTTGAACACCCCCATTCACAAATTATCGGAACGCCGGTAACGCCTGTGCAGTTCAGGGACAGGCTGGAGGCTGCGGCGCATTTCTTCGATGACACAGGCGAGTGTCTTATGTGCATGCTGGCAAAAAAGGAAAAAGAAGAGGGCGTGCGGGTTGTTGCAGAAACCGAGCATTTTCTGACCTTTGTTCCTTATGCCGCGCTTTCGCCGTTTCATACATGGATATTTCCAAAAAGGCATTCCGCGTCATTTGGGAATATTATTGAAGCAGAGATTAAAGACCTGGCATTGAGCCTTAAGAATATCTTGTCAAAACTTTATCACGGGCTGATTAACCCTGATTACAACTTTGTAATCCGTTCAAACAAGCATAAGGATTGCGATTTGGAATATTTCCACTGGTATGTAAGCATAATACCCCGCGTTTCAAAAGCTGCCGGTTTTGAGCTTGGAAGCGGCATGTATATAAACACAAGCCTGCCTGAGGAGAGCGCAGAGTTTTTAAGGAAGGTAAAAATTTAAACAGCTTGATTAGTTTTTAAACGGCACACTACATGGATAATACAGGGGGAACTGCCTATGGAAAACAGACAATCATTTAATGGCTTTACCCATAAATACCAACTCTCTAAGACCCTTCGCTTTGAATTGGCGCCGCAGGGCGAGACTGGAAAATTAGTCAGGCAATTATTCGAAAAGCCAGAAGAAAATCATCATGAGATTATTCGAAAAGATTTAGAACTTTCCAAGAGTTACAAGCATGTAAAAAAACTAATTGATTGCATGCACAGGAACATTATTGACGATGTTTTGAGTAATTTTTCATTTAGCGGAGAGGGTTTAGAAACCCTTAACAACAATGGCGAGTTAGAGGAAGATGATGATACAGATAAAAAAGACCCGCTTAAAAAACTGCGAGAAAAAGTTGCCAGTGCTTTAGATGCAAAGTCGAAAATCATGTTTGACAACAAGTTATTAAATCCGGGCAGTAAAAACGAAGATGGTGAAACTGCAAATGGTGGTAAGAAAAAGAGCAAAAAGAAAGTAAAGGGAAAATCCAGTTTGGAAACATGGATGAATAGCGCAGATAAAAAATATTTGGAAGGTATTGATACGGAAAGCATAGTGAAAGACCTAAAGAAGATGGAAGGATTTTTTACTTACTTCCGCGGATTTAATACAAACAGAAAAAATGTGTATTCAAAAGAAAAAATTGCCACTGCCATACCCTTCCGAATAGCGCATGATAATTTCCCTATTTTTAAAAAGAACATTGAAAACTACAACAAAATAAAAGATGCCTATCCTGATTTAGCAAAACTTATTGATAAAAAGGGAACAAGTGAGATTTTCAAATTGGCATATTTCAACAAATGCTTAACGCAAGCGGGTATTGATGTTTACAATGTTGATAGATTGGGAATTGTGGCTAATGAACAAGGCAAAGAACAGGAAAAAGGCATTAACCAAATCATCAACGAATATGTTCAGACAGAGAACAAACGAATAAAGGAAGCAAATGCAGGGAATTCAGAGAAGGTAAAAAAAATAAAGGTAGCAACATTTGATAAACTAAAAAAACAGATTTTAAGCGTTAGTAAAACAAAATCATTTCAATTTGAAGTATTTGAGAATACGCCAGAAATCATTGATGCTATTAATAAACGATATGCTTTTCTGACAAAAAAAGAGGAGGGTAAAACAAGCCTTTTAGAGGATATACAAAATTTTCTCAGCAGCCTAAACAATTACAGTTTGGACGAAATATATTTGAATGAAAAGTCCATCAGTATTTTATCAAAAAAAATGTTTGATTACGGAAGATACATAGAGTTTGCATTAGAGAAGTTTTACGATGATAAAATTAACAAAAGCGGTAATGACAAACGGAAGTTTCTCGCAAAAAAACAATTCTCCATTAAACTGATTGAAGACAGCATAAGTAACTATATTGGGAATTATGAACAAAACGAAAGCCTAAAATCTAAATACAAGGATATAAGAAATCCGATAGTTGAATATTTCAAAAACCCGACTATTACAATTCATACAAAGGAAGGAGAAAAAGAAAAACAGGTAGAAAAACCCATGTTTGGTGAATTGGGAGAATTGGAAGCAAGAAGAAAAAAAATTGATGATATATTGAATGGCAGATATACCAAAGATATCAAAGAAGAAAAAGGAGAAGACAGCGAAAATGTGAAAGCATTTTTGGATGCCTTGCTGGAGTTTAATTACATCATTAGCCCATTCTTTGTGAAGGATAAAAATCTTGAAAAAGATGAGGAGTTTTACAACAAGAGAAAAGAGTTACAGGAGTTAATATTTGATGCAGATATTCTGGCGCTATACAACCAAACCCGCAACTACATCACACAAAAACCTTATAATCTGGATAAGTTTAAATTGAATTTTGAAAGGGGTTATTTCTTGTCTGGGTGGAGTAGTGAACTAAAAGACAAAGAAGGTTTAATTTTAATTAGAGAATCTCGTGATTTTAATAAGGAGTATTATTTGATAGTAACGGAAACGACTTTAACAAAAGAAGAAAAATTGCGCCTGTTTCGAACTGATGATAATGATACAAAAATCTGTTTCTATAAATTTCAAAAAATGGATTGGAAAAATTTCCCCCGTATGTTTATCAATTCAACAGGGTCTACCAAAGCACCTGCAATAAAGAAATATAATCTGCCTATTGAAACAATTTGGAACGACTATCAAGTTTACCGAAAACTTAACACTAAGCCAAGGAAAGAAAAATACTTATCAGATAACCCAAACTTCCGGCATAGGTTAATTGACTACTTTAAAGTCTGCGCCCCAAATCATGAGTCTTTAGCTCCATTCAAGCATTTATTTGCATTCGTATGGAAAGAAACTAAAGAGTATTCAACGCTGGCTGAATTTTATAAAGACACATTAGAGGCTTGCTATAATCTGAAATTTGAGCCTGTCAATTTTGATGTGATTAAAGAATTTGCTTTATCAGGCAAACTCCATCTCTTCAAAATCCACAACAAGGATTTCAATCCGGGAAGAACAGGCACAAAAAACCTGTACACGCTCTA
>CAZVZI010000017.1:0-12863 GCA_964631455.1 uncultured Thermodesulfobacteriota bacterium
CGCTCTATCCAGCTGAGCTACGGGCGCAATTTGCTTCGCATATTGTAAAATGCAGATTGCAAATTTCAAATTGCAAAATTCTTTTAAAATACCTTTAATTTTACAATTTACATTTTGCAATTTTGCAATTGTTATCTGGGGTGGACGAGGGGATTTGAACCCCCGACCCTCGGAGCCACAGTCCGATGCTCTAACCGCTGAGCTACGCCCACCATTGAATTGGCGCGCCTGAAGGGAGTCGAACCCCTGACCCACTGCTTAGAAGGCAGTTGCTCTATCCATCTGAGCTACAGGCGCAATATAATCGTTCATAGCTGATAGCTCATGGTTTTTACTATCAACTATCAGCTAACTGCTATAAGCTAAATTGGTCGGGGCGAGAGGATTCGAACCTCCGACACCCTGCTCCCAAAGCAGGTGCGCTACCAGGCTGCGCTACGCCCCGTGAAAATATCTTTGTAACATATTAGACACAGTCTTTGCAAGATTTTTTCTCTCTGCAATCAGATTCCCTTTACACGGAAAATAACGGCACAGCATTTGTAGATAAAATGCGCGGCATAGTGTATATTTAAGGAGAATATGCCTGTTGTTGAAGTGAAAAATCTGACAAAAGTTTTTAACGGCCTCAAGGCTGTAGATGACATCTCTTTTGAAATGTATCCCGGCGAGATACTTGGTCTTCTAGGCCCGAACGGCGCAGGCAAAACCACAACCCTCCAGATGTTGTTGGCCCTTACAACCCCCACATCCGGAGAGATTAAGATTTTCGGTTTAGGCCTTGAACAAAACCGGGAAAAGATACTACGCAATGTCAATTTTTCCTCAAGTTATGTTGCCATGCCATATTCCCTTACGGTTATGGAAAACCTTATGGTTTTTGCAAGGCTCTATGGCATTGATAATCCGCGAACACGGGCAGCGCAGCTTCTTAAGGATTTTGAGATAGAGAACCTCAAAGATAAGGCTGTAAGAAGCCTCTCCTCCGGTCAGATAACCAGAGTTTGTCTTGTCAAAGCCCTTTTGAATGAGCCTAAAATTTTATTCCTTGATGAGCCCACAGCAAGCCTTGACCCTGATATTGCCGATAAGACGCGAAGGCTTTTGGAGAAAATAAAACAGGAGAAAGGCACATCAATCCTTTACTCATCTCATAATATGAAGGAGATGGAAGAGGTGAGCGACAGGATTATATTTCTGGATAAAGGGAAGATCATTGCCATGGGAAGGCCGGAAGAAATAATGGAAAAATTCAAAGGGGAAAGTCTTGAAGATGTGTTCCTCAAGATAGCTAGAAGAGTATGAGAACACACAGAATCTTTGCGCTCGTCATCCGGCATCTCTATCTATATAAGAGGAGCATCCCGCGCCTGATGGAGGTATTCTACTGGCCGTTTTTGGATTTGGTTGTCTGGGGTTTTATAACTATCTATCTGACAAGATTCAGGGGAACATTGCCGGACTTTATCGCCTTTTTGCTCGGCGCATTGATTCTGTGGGATATACTTTTCCGGTCCCAGCAGGGGCTCTCTGTCTCTTTTTTGGAAGATATGTGGGCAAGGAATCTCTTGAATATCTTTGTAAGCCCCATAACCCCGATTGAATACATAGCGGCATTAATGGCTGTAAGCATTGTAAAGCTTTTGCTTGCCAGCGCGGTTATGGTTTTATTTGCATGGCTCTTTTATTCCTTCAATATATTTTTAATCGGCGCAGCCCTTATACCGCTTATATCCAATCTGGTGATTATGGGGTGGATACTTGGGATTGTCACTATGTCCCTTATCTTGCGGCTGGGACAGGAGGCAGAGGTTCTTGCATGGGCTGTTGCCTTTCTATTCCAGCCTGTGTCAGCGGTGTTTTATCCCGTTTCTGTGCTTCCTCCATTTCTTCAGACTATTGCCGGATTTATACCCGCAGCGCATATCTTTGAAGGCATGAGAACGGTTATTTCAGGCGCCGGCTTTCCGACCTCAGACCTCTTATGGGCAACAGGTTTAAATTTTTTATACCTCATAGCGGCGCTTGTATTTTTTCACTGGAATTTCAGGGCGGTGAGGGCAAAGGGGCTGCTGGCAAAGGTGGGTGAGTAGTAGCGCTGGCGCAGACCTTATTGACAAATATTTAAATATTGTTATATTCTTTACCTGGAGGTGAGTAGTATACACTTAGGCACAGTTTTGCCACACATCTTCTGGAAAATGGATATGATATAAGGACTATTCAGGAACTCCTCGGCCATACAAACTTGCAGACTACTATGATTTATACCCATGTGGCTACAAAAAATATACTTGGTGTAAGAAGTCCGCTGGATAAATGAATTAAGGGAAATTATGAACAGGCTTTTAAAAAAACTTAGGAAGAACCCCCCGGCTGGCTGTCAAAATCCTGCGGGCTGTGGTGAGGTGAATCAATTTGCTAACAGGGTCGTTACTTCCACTAAATGATGCTTCTTGCGGGCTTCATCAACAATCTCTTCCACCTTTCCGGCAATAGCATCTTCAATCCAATCTGCGCCGCACTGTGCGCATACAGTTGCCGGAACATCCCTTACAACCACTACCCCAAACCCCAAATCAACGGTAACTGTGGTTTTTCCCTTCTTCTTTGTGCCGCCGCATAACGGGCATTTGTCAGGCAATGCAGTAATCTTCACTTTTGCCTCCTGGTCTTATAATCTGACTCAAAATGCTCCAAATCAGGTTTGTACGCGGTAATTATAAAACCCCATCCTGTTGAAGAATCGAATGCTGCAACCACATGTAGCGGTTCATCTCTAATCCATCCTAAAAACAATCCGCTTGGATACGGTTTGTCATCTAGATAGTCTTCAATAATTTCTCCATTCCGCAAAACCTCTTTTACGGTCTCTCTTGAAATTCCTCTTTCCAACATTTGCTCAAGGGCATGTTTCTGCCATTCAATGCGACCGTTTTCAATGGCAATGAGCAGATTGTTCCTATCCATGTGGTCTGATTATACAGCACAAAAGGTTGTATTACTATAAAAAAAGTAGGGAATATCAAATTCCCTGATGAGCTGGAAGTGGAAATGTGGGAGATGTTTGATTTTGGCCACAAGGGAAGCATAAAAGAACTGCGGGAAACTATGAACAGGCTTTTAAAAGAAACCGATGAGGAAAACTTCGGCTGGCTGTCAAAATCCTGCGGGCTGTGGCGAGGTGAACTGTAATTTTCTATTGTGCAATCTCTATAAGTTTCTTTCTCAGTTTTGCCAATGCCCTTCCCCTGTGGCTTATGCGGTTTTTTATTTCCGGAGGCAATTCAGCCATAGTCTTTCCATATTCAGGAACATAGAAGAGCGGATCGTAACCGAACCCGCGGCTTCCCTTTGGCTCAAGGGCTATTAAACCCTGGCAGCTTCCCTCGGCAATCTCTTCTTCGCCTGAAGGTAAGACCAGCGCAACAACACACCGGTAGCGCGCCTGTCTCTTCCCAAGGGGAAGGCCGTTTAATTCTTTGAGCAGTTTTCTGTTGTTTTCTTCGTCTGTGGCGTTTTCTCCTGCATATCGAGCGGATAATATCCCTGGTTTTTTATCAATGGCATCCACCTCAAGACCTGAATCATCGGCCAGCGCCGCTATCTGCAAGCGCTCGGCAACAAATCGCGCCTTTTTTAAGGCATTCTCTTTAAAGGTTTTTCCGTCTTCCACTGGGGCTGGAATTTCAGGAAAATCATTGAGGGTAAGCATCTCCAAGTTGAGGTCTTTGAGTATTTCTTGAATTTCTCCGGCCTTTGCTTTATTTCTGCTTGCAAGCACAATCTTCATAGAGCCGCAGGATTTCTACCGTTACTTCTCAAAAAGTTTCTTATACTCCCCATACCCTTCCTTTTCCAAATCTTCTTTTGGAATGAAACGAAGGGCAGCGGAGTTCATACAGTAGCGGAGGCCGGTAGGTTTTGGGCCGTCAGGAAATACATGTCCCAGATGGGAATTGGCATTTTTACTGCGCACCTCAGTCCGTGTCGTGAAAAGGCTTTTGTCTTCCTTTTCAACAATATTTTCCGGCTCAAGCGGTTTTGTAAAACTCGGCCAGCCTGTGCCGGAATCAAACTTATCCATAGAGCTAAAGAGCGGCTCGCCGGAAACAATATCAACATAGATCCCTTGCTTCTTGTTAGCCCAATATTCGTTGTCAAAGGCCCTTTCTGTGCCGCTTTCCTGTGTAACCCTATACTGCAAAGGAGTTAATTTTTTCCTTAACTCATCCTTTGATGGTTTGTTATATTTTTTGTCATTGTGCTTTGGATTTTTCACTTCTGCCTTGTCTCCCCATGCCTTTTTAAGATACTGGTCTCTGCCTGAGTTATATCTGTAAAACTTATAACGGATAGGATTTTTCTGATAATACTTTTGATGGTATTCCTCTGCTTTATAAAATGTTGTGGCCTGTGTGATTTCCGTGGCGACAGGCTTGTCAAATCTTCCTGATTTTTCGAGTTTAATCTTTGATTCTTCAGCCAACCGCCTCTGTTCTTCATTATGATAAAAAATCGCGCTTCTATATTGCGTTCCCACATCCACAAACTGCTGATTTGGAGTGGTCGGGTCGATATTTCTCCAAAATACATCCAAAAGCTCCGAATAGGCAACCCGAGAAGGGTCATAGAGTATTTCAATAGCCTCCGCATGACCGGTAGCACCGGAAGATACCTCTTCATAGGTAGGATTTTTCTTATGTCCGCCGGTATATCCTGAGGTAACCGATACTACTCCCTTTAGTGAAACAAAGGGAGGCTCCATGCACCAGAAACAACCGCCTGCAAAGGTCGCTTTTTCCAATTTCTGTGCAGCGGTTTTTATGTCCTCAGAATTTACCACGCTCATTTGACCGGCTAAAATACTTGTAATAAGAACAAGTAATAATCTATTCTTCATGGTAATGTTATTATAGCACTATTTACCGGTTTTGCACATTATTCAGATAACGACCTGAATCTGCGGCGGCATTTTATGCCGCCCGCCGGGTTTTCTTGTTGGACACCCATCGATTGATTGATGCTTTCCCCTCATTATATTTATGAATCGGCATTGAGAGAAGGGGGGTCTGTTGCCTTGCTGTTTGGCGGAAACGATTTTTAGTCTTATAATTTTTTGTCTTTATTTTTAAAATTTAGATGATAAGATATATGGCTATAAATACTATTGAGGTGTTGCGATGGAAAAAACAAAATATAATGTGGCAGTTGTCGGCGCTACAGGCGTTGTCGGCCAGGAGATGATAAGGATACTGGAGGAGAGAAATTTTCCGATAGATAAAATAAAACTTCTGGCGTCGGAAAGGTCTGCCGGACAATTAGTCGGATATAAGGGCAAGCCAGAGAAAGTTCATCTGCTTTCAGAGGAAACCTTTGAAGGCATTGATATAGGCCTGTTTTCCCCCGGCGCATCGGTAAGCGCTGTTTATGCGCCAAAGGCCGGCAAGGCAGGATGTGTTGTAATTGACAATACGAGCCAATTCAGAATGGATCCTGATGTGCCGCTTGTTGTGCCGGAGGTGAACCCAAAGGCCATTGCAGAATATAAAAAGAAGAATATAATTGCCAATCCCAATTGTTCAACCATTCAGATGGCGGTTGCATTAAAGCCTATCCATGATGCGGTAAGGATAAAGAGGATTGTGGTCTCCACATATCAGGCAGTTTCAGGCGCGGGCAAAGAGGCTATGGATGAGCTCTCTGACCAGGTGCTTGCCATCTACGGCCAGAAGGAGATAAAAAAGAAGGTCTTCCCGTATCAGATAGCATTCAACTGCATCCCGCAGATAGATGTGTTTCTTGACAACGGTTACACCAAGGAAGAGATGAAAATGGTGCATGAAACAACAAAGATTATGGGGGACACTTCAATAAAGGTTACCGCCACAACCGTGCGTGTGCCGGTATTCAACTGCCATTCCGAGGCTGTGAATATTGAAACGGAAAAGAAGATAACTGCAACCGAGGTAAAAAAACTCCTTTCAAAGGCCGCCGGCGTTAAAGTGCTGGATGATGCAAAAAACAAACTCTATCCTATGCCAATAGATGCCTCTGAAAAGGATGAGGTGTTTGTCGGCAGGATACGGGAGGACGAGTCAATCTCCAATGGCATAAATATGTGGATTGTGTCCGACAACCTCCGCAAGGGCGCTGCGCTCAATGCCGTGCAGATAGCGGAGATATTGATAAGGGAATATCTGTAACTACAGGCGATAGGCAATGGGCATAGAAAAACCAATAGCCCATAGCCTATCGCCTATTGCCTGTTTTTATGCGCAACATCAAGCTCCTCATTGAATATGAAGGCACTCGCTATGCAGGCTGGCAGATTCAGGAAAACCTTCCTACAATTCAGGGAACAATTCAGGAAAAACTCAGGATAATGACCGGCGAGGAGATTAAACTCACGGCATCCAGCAGGACAGACGCAGGAGTTCATGCGCTTGGTCAGACGGCGAATTTCTGCACAGAAAGCCATATCCCGCCTCGTTCCATTCAGATGGGCATCAATGCCCTTCTTCCTGATGATATTGTTATAAAAAAAGCGGAGGAGGTTCCGCTTGATTTTGACTCAAGACGAAATACAAAGGCAAAAACCTACAGATACCTAATCCTTAACAGGTCGTATTCCTCGGCCATTTATAGAAACTTCTCATGGCATGTTTTTCAGAAATTAGACATAGATGCGATGAGAAAAGCTGCCGGGTATCTTATCGGCAAAAAGGATTTTACATCCTTCAGGGCTGCCGAATGTGATGCTCTGCATTCTGTCAGAGAGATTTTGTCATTTTCAATAGAAAAGAAGGATGATGGTTTTTTGGAAATTGAAGTAAAAGGCACGGCATTTTTAAGACACATGGTAAGGATAATGGTCGGAACAATGGTTGCCGTTGGCAAGGGAAAAATTAAGCCGGATGATTTTCAGGCTATAATTGATGCTAAAGACAGAAGACTTGCAGGCATGACCGCTCCGCCGCATGGATTGTTTTTAAAAGAGGTGGAATATTAACCGCTCGCTTATTCTTATGAAATGATCGGTCGGTTCAATGAGGCAAAAAAGCTGTAAAGATTGTGCACCTTGCAGATATTATTCTGCGGATTTTTGCTGTGCAAATGTTGCGTCTGTGTACTGGACATAAGGTTAATACGTTCTCTCTATCACATAATCCGCCAGGGCAATAAGGGCAGTCCTTTCAACATTTGGTTCGAATATATTAATACTTGCCTTTGCATTTTCCACATACTGTTTTGCCATGTTTAAACTATAATCTATTCCTTTATATTTATTGATTAGTTCCATCACGGCTGAGAGCTGTGAATCTTTAAGCTCATCGCTTTCTATTACCGTGAGTATTTCTTGTTTTTCTGCCGCCGCGGCATTTTTAATAGTGTATATCAGCGGGAGGGTCATTTTCCCTTCCCTTAAATCATTACCGATTGCTTTGCCCAATTCTTCATTGTTTGAGGTATAATCCAGGCAGTCGTCCACCAGTTGAAATGCTATGCCGAGGTCCATGCCGTATCCAGCAAGGGCCTTTTCCTTTTCCACGGGCATTTTCCCAAGGATTGCCCCGACCTGACATGCAGCGGAGATAAGCGAGGCGGTCTTGTTGGTTACTACAGCCAGATAATCCGCTTCCGTGGCCTGCACATCGCTTCCTTTCAGAAGCTGCAGAACCTCTCCCTCCGCCATCATGGTTGTGGTCCCGGACAGAACCTTGAGTATATTAAAATCTCCGTCAGCTATGGTCAGACAAAATGATTTTGAGAAAAGAAAATCGCCTATAAGTATGCTGGCCCCGCTTCCCCAGAGGGTATTTACCGCAGCCTTGCCTCTCCGCATACTGGCGTTGTCAACCACATCGTCGTGGAGCAAGGTGGCGGTGTGGATAAATTCTACAACTACGGCCAGCGGAATGTGGCGGTTTCCCTGATAGCCGCACATTTTGGCGGATAATAGGAGAAGAGACGGTCTGAGCCGCTTGCCTCCGTTGTTCAATATATATTCGCCGACCTTTCTGATGAGATGGACATCTGAATCAAGGTTTTTCCTGAACTCCTGTTCCACATCTTTAAGGTCTTTCTTTATTATGTCATAGGCTTCTTGTATACGCATAGTCAGTAAGCAGTAAGCAGTAAGCAGTAAGCAGTAAGCAGTTTTAACTGCTCACAGCTAACAGCTCACTGTTCACTGTCTTTCAAATATCCCTCCGCGCATTTTTTTGCGATGTCTCTTACCCTTGCTATAAATCTTGTCCTTTCAGCCACGCTGATAGCGCCTCTTGCGTCAAGGAGATTGAAGGTATGGGAGCTTTTCAGGCAGTAATCATATGATGGAAGCGTAAGGCCTTTTTCAAGAAGTCTTAATGCCTCCTTTTCATACATATCAAATAGTTTAAACAACATGTCTGTATCAGCTTCCTGAAAATTATAAAATGAATATTCAACCTCATCCCTGTGATGGACACCGCCGTATTTAATCCCATTTGTCCATTCTATATCAAATACGTTGTCAACGCCCTGAAGATACATGGCGATCCTTTCAAGGCCGTAGGTAAGCTCCCCTGAAACCGGTTTAAGCTCCATGCCGCCTGCCTGCTGAAAATAGGTGAACTGCGTTATCTCCATGCCGTCAAGCCACACCTCCCAGCCAAGCCCCCATGCGCCCAGAGTGGGAGATTCCCAGTCATCTTCAACAAATCGTATGTCGTGCTTTAGCGAATCTATGCCGAGCATCTTCAGGCTGCTCAGGTATATATCCTGAATGTCATCAGGCGACGGCTTCAGGATTACCTGAAACTGATAATAGTGCTGGAGCCTGTTCGGGTTCTCGCCGTAACGGCCGTCCGTGGGCCGCCTTGAAGGCTCTACATACGCCGCCTTCCACGGCTTAGGGCCAAGGACCCTTAAAAATGTGGCAGGATTGAATGTGCCTGCGCCTTTTTCCATGTCATAAGGCTGATAAATGACGCAGCCCTGATTGGCCCAGTATTTTTGCAGGTTCATGATGATGTCTTGAAAATGCATAGATGCTCTCATATAACAGGCTATGGGCTATAGGTTCTGCCTATCGTCTCTTGCCCCTCGCCCATTGCCTGCATTTTATCCAGAAACCTTTTGCTCTTCAATTCTTTGCCAAGTTGATACCTTAAGAAATCATCCATTACCTTTTTGCATTCTTCTGCTGCCCAATCCGGCATGGCTATTCTGTCTGCCTTGTCAACATCGGTCTTCGCCGCCAGCATAAGAAATTTTATTGCCCCTGGAGAGGCAAGGATCAGAGATTTCTCCTGCCCTCTGCAATTGAAACAGAGTATACCACTTCTGGCAGAAGAAAAAAATATTCTCTTATTGTTTGTTGGAGTGTTTTTACATACAACACACATATCAAGATGCGGATGATAACCAAGTATGGATAAAAGCCTCATCTCAAAAAACACCACAAGGGTTCTGATATTGGCGCCTTGATCAAGCATGACGAGAAATTTAAGGAGCAGCTCAAATGCCTTTTGATTTATTTGGCCTTCCGGCGTCATCTCGTTAAGCAGTTCAAGGCAGTAGCTTCCAAAGGCAAGCCTGTCTATATCCGTGAGAAGGATGTCAAATCTTCCGATAATATCAGCCTGTTCCAGCATTACAAGATCTCTGCCAGGTTTCTGGAAAAACAAGAGTTTTATATACGAAAACGGCTCAAGATTGTTTACAAACCTCTTTTTGCTCCGTTTGGCGCCCTTTGCTATGCCTTTAATCTTGCCAAATTCCAGAGTATAAAATGTTACTATTTTATCGGATTCTCCATAATCTATTGAACTTAAGACAACAGCCAGAGCAGCGCAATGTCCTGTCATAACAGCAGCCCGTATTTAATAAATATTGCCGCAAGCCCCAGAAATGAGAAAAAGCCGCCAACATCCGTGCAGGTGGTGACAAAGACCGTTGCGGACAATGCAGGGTCTGCCTTATACCATTTGAGTATCAATGGAATAATCGTTCCGCTGAAACCTGCGATTACAAGGTTGGCGATCATGGCAAGAAACAAGAGCATGCCTATCATATAATTCACACCCATAAAATAGGCCGCTATGCCTGCCACAGCGCCTATTAAAATACCATTGGCAAACCCTACTGCTATGTTTTTTAAAAGCACCCGTTTTGCATTGCGGAGTTCTAATTCTCCAAGGGCAAGCCCCCTGACAACCACAGTAATTGTCTGGGTTGCCGCATTTCCGCCCATGCCAGCGACAACCGGCATAAACACCGCAAGCGTAACAACCGTCTGAATGGTATTTTCAAACACCTTGACAACGCTTGCTGCAAGAAAAGCCGTGGCAAGATTTATAAGAAGCCACGGAAACCTCATCGTGAAAGACCTTGAGGGCGGGTCAAGAACCCGCTCATCCGTATTGAGGCCTGCCATCTTGTAAAAGTCCTCAAATATCTCCTCTTCTACAACATCCATGACATCATCTATGGTAATCCTGCCCAGAAGCCTCTCGTCTTTATCTATAACAGGCAGTGTAACAAGGTCATATTTCTGGAATATCCTGGCCACCTCTTCCTGATCTGTCTCGGCTAACACCTTAACCGGTTTATTATTCATTATATCTTTGATCGGCAGATGCGGCCTTGTAAGGATTAGCTTTTCCAGCGGGACAAACCCTATAAGCCGCAGCGCATCATCTACAACAAAGACATTATGGATATGGGCCATCTCTTCGCTTTTTTCCCGAACCTGCTCTATAGTTTCCTGAATTGTGGCATCCTCACTCACCATCACCAGTTCGGTCTGCATGATGCCGCCGGCGGTGTCTTCGGGATATTTGAGCAGCTTTTGGACCTCTGCGGATTCTTCCCACCCGATGCCTTCAAGAACTGTTTTTGCCTCTTCGTGCGGAAGTTCTGCGATGACATCGGCGGCATCGTCCGTTGCCATCTCGTCCACTATCTCCGTAAGCTCTGCCTTCGATATGGACGCAATGAGTTTTCCCCTTGTTTTTTCATCCACCTCCAAAAGCACATTTGACGCCGCTTCAGGCGGAAGCAACCCGAAGACCGCCGCCTTTTCTTCATCTTCAAGACTTGTAAGGAGTTTGGCGATATCAGACGGGTGAAGCGGAGAAATAAGATTCGTTATGGCCGCATCGTCTTTTTTTTGAACGAGGTCTTTTAATTCCTCAAGATTATTATTTGCCTTGATATCTTCAGCCATTGCTCCGCCTTTTAAAAATATACTTGATTTTGAAAATTAGCATATACTAAAAGGTCAAGTCAACAGATAAGAATTGCTTTTAAAGATAGTTTTTGACGCTTAACCGCTGTTGTGGTAATGTTGCCGTCATATGGAAAATACAGCTATGCAAAACCCCCTTCGCATTATTCCGCTCGGCGGACTCGGCGAGATTGGCCTCAATATGATGGCAATGGAATACGGCGATTCCATAATTGTCATAGACTGCGGCCTCATGTTTCCCGAAGACTATATGCTGGGGATAGATATTGTAATTCCGGATACAGCCTACCTCAAAAAAAACAGAGAAAAAGTTAAGGCCTTTATCATAACCCACGGCCACGAGGACCATACAGGCGCGCTGCCGTTTGTCCTGCGCGACATAAAAGCGCCTATATACGGAACTGCCCTCACCCTCGGCCTTATCAAGGAAAAACTGGAAGAATTCGGCCTTGACAGGGAAACTGAGTTTATAACGGTAAAACCGCGGGAAAAGGTTTCTATTGCGCCGTTCGACATAGAGTTTATAAGGGTCAGCCACTCCATTGCCGACGGCGTGGCCCTTGCAATAAAAACCCCTGTGGGCGTTGTAATCCATACAGGCGATTTTAAGCTTGACCAGACGCCGGTTGACGGAGAGGTGCTGGACTATGCCAGATTTTCAGAATATGGCGAAAAAGGCGTGTTACTGCTTTTTTCTGACTCTACAAATGTGGAAAAAGAGGGCTACACCGTATCGGAAAGGGAGGTGGGCGCAACCTTTGAAGAGATATTCAGGGTAGCCACAGGGCGAATAATTGTGGCAGCATTCTCATCAAATATCCACAGGGTTCAGCAGGTAATGGATGTTGCGGAGAAATTCGGGAGAAAGGTCATGCTTAACGGCAGGAGCATGGTTGCCAATGTAGGCATAGCGCGGGAGCTCGGCTATCTTAAGGCGCCTGACGGGCTTATAGTTGATTTAAAAGAGATTGACAGCCTCCCTCCGCAAAGGGCTGTGCTTTTGACCACAGGCAGCCAGGGCGAGCCAATGAGCGCCTTGACAAGGATGGCGATGGATGACCATAAACATATAAAGGTGCGCAGGGGAGACACTGTCGTGCTTTCCTCCAAATTTATTCCGGGTCACGAGAAGGCAATTTCCAATATGATGAATCACCTTTACAGACGCGGGGCAGAGGTTATTTATGAAAAGGTCTCTGAGATACATGTGTCAGGCCATGCAAGCCAGGAGGAGCTCAAGATAATGCTCAATATGGTCAGGCCAAAGTATTTTATCCCTGTGCACGGCGAGTACAGGCATCTGGTAAAGCACAGCCAGCTTGCGGAAAAGGTGGGCATAAAAAAAGAAAATATCATCCTTGCGGAAGACGGCGATGTTGTGGAGATTACACAGGCGGGCATTGCTAAAGAAGAAAAGGTTGAGTATGGAAAGATCTTTGTGGACGGCAAGGGCGTAGGAGATGTGGGCGATATGGTGCTGAAAGACAGGAAGCACCTTTCGCAGGACGGATTAGTGATAGCCATCGTGGCGCTGAATGAAAAAACAGGGGAAATCATATACGGCCCGGACATAATCACAAGGGGCCTTATATTTGAGCAGGAGTCTGCCGGGCTTCTTGAAGGCGCTAAA
>CAZVZI010000018.1:0-1152 GCA_964631455.1 uncultured Thermodesulfobacteriota bacterium
CTGCTTACAAGAGCGTAAGGCAAAATGTATGGAAGCAGATGAATCCCAAATAAAGACAGGATTAGGATAGAAAAAAGCACAAAATATTTATATTCCCTATCCATAGAAATGTTTAGGATCGGCACATTCAATCTATCTAAAACTTTTCTAATCTTATCATTTAATTCAAAGAACAGATTCATCGGACATATCCATCCACAGAACGCCCTGCCGAATATAAGAATAAATACAAGAGGTATGATGATTGATATTGCCAATGGCATATAAAATGATTTGCCGGCAATTGTTGCAGCAATTGCCATAACAGGATCAGTAATATTAAAACCAAGGATTGTTATTGACCATATCCCTCCTTTAAACACATCCAGATATGGGACAAAATCTCCCGCATTAACCGGCTGCAATGCTATTTTGTGGATAGAGGCATAGAGATAACTCATTACATACCCGTTCTCCTCCATCGCCATATCTATAACATCCTTCTGGCTTCTGGCTGAGAGAAGATAGCCGTAATAACTGATAATGGTAATGACAAGAATTACCACAATCACTGAAATCTGGATTATTTTTCTTATAATCTGAAGCATAATGTTGATTATAGGATGTAGGAGGTGGGGTGTAGGATGTGGTAAAATCTTTCACTACCTCCCACACCCTACTTCCTACCTCCTGCCTTTAATGTCCAGGCGGCATGCCCGGCAAATGTTCATCATAAATCGGCATCTGATAATTTTCATAAAATGCTATCTTATGTTCTTCGCCTTTTGGTATGACCCTTATTGCCTGCGGAACCTGAATACATGCCTTCTCACAGAGACCGCAGCCAACGCATTTGTCTGTTACAATAGGACGCGCCCAGTTGCCAAGTTTTAATGCAATTTCGGGGAATGGACATGACTGCTGGCAGAAGCCGCAAATCCTGTTGTTGTATGAATAGCATATTGTCTTATCAACAACAGCCCTGCCCATGTAGACATTTTTAACAATCTCATCACCGTCATTTTCCACCTTTTTCAAAGCGCCTGTAGGACAGGCTTGTCCGCACTTCATGCAAAGGATACAGCCCTGTTCTCTAGGTATTATATACGGCGTCCCTATATTTGATATCCCTCCGTCAATCCCTACAAACTTTATTGCCTTGTTTGGGCACAC
>CAZVZI010000018.1:1162-5739 GCA_964631455.1 uncultured Thermodesulfobacteriota bacterium
AATTCATTTTCAGGTACACCCCCCGGCGGACGCAGATAGACCTTTGCGCTGGCAGCCTTTTTCAGCAAAAAACCGCCGAATAATGCAATACCGCCAAAGATTAGCGAGCCTTTTAAGAATAGCCTTCTTGTAATGTTTTCAAACATAATTGAACCTATTAACTTTGGCATTACAGTTCACGCTCAAAAATGTCCCAGATGCGAGGCGCCGAGGAGCGAGCAGCGGAGCATACTTTTTTAGGTATGTGCGCAGCACAGCGACGAAGGCAACAAAGCAGATGGGCATTTTTCAGCGTGAACTAAAACAGAGGATGGAATGTCCTCCCGGTATCAAACGGCACCTGATCCCCAAGTATCTTCCACTTGCCATCCTCTTTTATAATATTGTGGGCGCCGAGGCTCCATGAGTCAATTATTATTGATTCTTCTATCTCGCCCGGAATAGGTTTTTTCGGTTTCCCCATTAGAGTCCCTTCGCACCTCATCCTTGCAAAGTTGCCGGAAATCTCTATTGAAAATATAGGGTGCGCGAGTTCCAGATTTGTAAAGTTGCTGATAATCGTCTGCCACTGTTTTTTTGCATCATCTGCTTCTCTGCCTGAATTCACATAGTTTTTGGAAAAATTCTTCATTATCCCCTCAATATCCCCTTTTTTGGCAAGAACTATGAGGTTGTCAAAAACAGCCTTTATCTCCTTGAATTCTACTGAATCCCTCTTCAGATGTTTAAATGTATCCCGCGCAGGTATCTTTACAGACTCCCCTGCAAATGAAACAGAGGCAAATGCAATTACAACCAGCATTAAAATAATCTTTTTCATAGATGATCCTCCTTTTTCGTAGGGTGGGCTGTGCCCACCGATCAGAACTTCAGCACATCAATATTCTGGGGGTTAAACCCCTCATCCTCGCTCTTTTTTCTGCCCGCAGGATGCTCCTTTTTGTGCTCTTTTTCCACATCCTCCAGTCTATTTATAGTATCGTCAGTAAGGGCGCGGGACTCTATCTTTTCAGTATCAAACTGCCACTGAGGTCCTCCTGTCTGGGATGGTATATCTTGTTTTTCTCCTAAAGACGCCTCAATCAATGCCTTCTCTCCCTGATGCACCATCACAACAGCCTTTTGAGGAACAGGGCATATCTCTACACACAAACTGCATCCAACACATTTATCAGGATGAAATGTCGGAGCATTTGGAGACGGCGCATTCCTGTCTCCTGTTGTTATTGCCTTGCCCTTATAAGGGCAGACCTCATAACATGCCCAGCAGAGACTCACCTTTGTCCATGCATAACACACCCTCTTATCCAGTAAGGCTATACCCATATTTTGGGGCTGCCCCATAACAAGTTTCTTGAATACAACCTCATTGTCAGCAGGTATCTTTTCAAGGGCGTCTGTAGGACATATTGCATTGCAGTACTCCTTATCTCTGGTAAGGCATAAATCGCATCCTGTAACCTCAGGTATTATGAACGGCGTATCCGCTGCCCTGCCGCTTTCTCTGCCAAGAACCTTGATTGCCTGTATAGGACAGGCCTCAACGCATAGATAGCATTTAATACACTTCTTTAAAAAATCTTCTTCTCCTCTTGCTCCGGGCGGTCTTACAAAAAACTCTTTTTCACCGCCTTTCATATTCACTATCTTTGCAGAAACAGTCCAGAGTGGCTTGAATCTGTATGTTGTGCCGAAATTAAACAGGAGCGCAAAAGAGCTGAGTCCTGTAGCAGTAACAAAACCCTTGAAAATATCTTTTATGAAATCCCTTCTTGTCGGTTTGTCATTCATAATTTCAACCTTAATTGCTTATCTCCTTCATTTTACTCTCTTCTTCTTTCATCCTGTCTCTTTTTACGCCGCCCTTTTGCCATGGGAATACAATGGAATATTTTAACGCATCAGGCGCGCACTTTGAAATACATTTTCCGCAGTTATCACATTCCATGCCCATCTTCCCGCGCATAGGGTCAAGACCGAATTCACAAGCAAGGTTGCATTTGCCGCAGTCGTCGCAAATCTGTCTGTCAATAGTAATCTGAACAAGCCTCTTTGCGCCCATTAAAGACCACAAAGCCCCGCCCGGGCAGAAATATCTGCACCATGCACGTTGCGAAATTGATATCTCAAATATAAATATCAAAACCAGCATCACAGCGCCTGTGCCGACCGAACCAAAATATATGAGGTGAATTAATTCCCTGTTAAAAAGGATTGGAGGGTATATAAATGAAAACACCTGAACGCCGAGAAGCAATGTAAGAAGAGCGCCAACAACAAGCATCGCATACTTATTAAGCCTTGCAAAATTGACATTGAATGTAGTTATCCCAACCTTCCTGAGCAGTTTTCTGATTTTGCCGTTTAATTCAAATATAAGGTTCATGGGACAGAGCCATCCGCAATAGACCCTGCCTAATAAGAGTGTTATCAGAACCAGCGGCACAATGGATATAAATAATTTTGAATAAAAATCCAAACTCCCAAAAAGCGAGCCTACAAATGTAAGCGGGTCAGATATGTTGAAGTCCTTTATGGTTACAGACCAAAAAAGAGTCCCCTTGACTCCCCTCGCAGCCTTTGCCGTATCCTCGCCAAAATATCTGACAAAGGTATCTATCCTGTCGAAAAACCTCTGCCACCACTCGCCGTCAACCATTGCCAAACGGTAATTTTCCACCAAAATACCATATAAACTCAAGAAAGGGACAACTATTATAAAAACAATGCCTGATATTTGTATTGTCCTGCGAATAATTTGTATAAACATAGCGGCTCCTAAATCAATTTCTAAATCCTAATGTCTAATGTCTAATGAAATTCCTAAATCCTAATTGATTTAGAAATTAGAAATTTATTTCAATAGCACTCCACCCGGAGGTGTGCCGAAGATTTCTTCATCGCTTGGCGGTCTCTCATCTGTCCTTGGTCTGCTCTTAGTCTGACGCTCATCGAATGCCCACCTGTATGTCTGCCCTTCATCTGTAATACCCTCATACTTTTTCAGAGCCTCCATATCCCTCCCGTTCACAAGTTTCACTGCCCTTTCCTTCTGCGGAAGCGGACATATATCCACGCACAAACCGCATCCCACACACTTTTCAGGATAGAAATTAGGGGCATTGGCAGGGTGAACTGCCCTTCTGTCTCCTGCAACAATAGCGCCTTTATATGTATAAGGGCAAATCTCCCAGCAAAGACCGCAGGCATTTGCGCCATACCATGGATAGCATATCCTCCTGTCCAGTATGGGTATGCCCATGTTCAAAGGCTGACCGCCCTTCATCTTTTCAAATATTATATCCTTATCATTAGGTATCTTCTCGAGCGCATCGGTCGGACAGACATAGTTGCAATACATCTTATCCCTGTCAAGGCACAGGTTGCATCCCTTGATTTCAGGGATTATATAAGGCGTATCCGCATTTTTGCCCTTTTCCCTGCCTGCGATTTTTATTGCCTGTATAGGACATGCCTCAACGCATGCCTGACATTTAATGCACTTTGATAAAAAGTCTTTATCATCCCTTGCGCCCGGAGGTCTTAGAAAAAATTCTTCGCCGCCGCCTCTCTGCAGTTCAACCACCTTTTTCGACTGGACTGTAATCGGCTTGTATCTGTACATGCCGCCAAAATTCAAAAACAAACTTATAAAGTTTATGCCCATGGCAAGGAAGAAACTTCCGCCTATTTTGCTGATAAACTCTCTTCTATCTAAAAATTTCATTTCTTACCTCATCCCCATTTTTAAAAGGTATTGAGAGGCTAAACCTAAGCGCATCGGGTTTGCACTTTGCAATACACCTCCCGCAATTATCGCATTCCATACCCATCTCTCCCCTCATCGGATTTAACCCGAATTCACAGGCCAGGTTACATTTGCCACAGTCATCGCACAACTGTTTATCCCATTCCACTTTGACAAGCCTCTTGATTCCAAACAGCGACCATAATGCCCCGCCGGGACAGAAATATCTGCACCATGCCCGCTGGGAAAATGAAAGTTCAATAAAAAGCAGGACGAGCAAAACACTCAACCCTATACCGAATGAACGATAATAGAAGAAATGCAAGACCTCTCTGTTTAAGATTATAGGGGGATATAAAAAGTACAAAACATGGACGCCCATCAGGAGCGATATGATGCACCCGATAATCAGCACCATATATTTATGAAGCCTGTTAAAACCGACATTCAAAGGTTTAATATTCAATTTCATAAGGACTTTTCTGCACATATTGTTCAGCTCAAAGATGAGGTTCATCGGGCATATCCAACTGCAGTAGACCCTGCCGAAAACAAGGGTAAGTCCGACAAGGAAAAAGCTGGATATGAAAAAACTTAAATAAAATGTCTTGCTGCTGAATAAATAACCCAAAAATGCAAGCGGGTCGGTTATGGTAAAACCAAAGACTGTGAACGACCAGAAGAACGTGCCTTTAATCTCGCTGATCGGTTTAATAGGGTCTTCTATAAAAACCTTAAGTATCCTGTCGGTAAACACAAAGGCGCTCTGCCATAAATCACCTTTTGCCATATATACATAGTGCCCTCGGTAATAAGCCTCTACTATCTC
>CAZVZI010000018.1:5749-8198 GCA_964631455.1 uncultured Thermodesulfobacteriota bacterium
AAGAAGCCCTAAAAAGGGGAGAAAAAAAACAAGCATTAAAACAAATATCTGAATTGTCCTGCGGATGATTTGAAGCATAATGTCTCCGAAAAAAGACTATATGGTTTTAGGTTTAACGTCTACCGCTTGTTTCATGTTATATTTTAACATAAAAACCGCACAAAAAAAACAGGGCGGGGGTTTTTCAACCCAAACCGCCCTGTTATTCTCTCCTCCTAATCCCCTGCTTAATACTGCAAGGGGTGGGGCAATCTTACACCTTCTCTATCCTACACACACCCTTCTTGTAATCCATCTGTCCTGAAACAGGGTCAAATGCGCGGTGAGTGAGATTGTTTGTCATCCACTTGTTCTTTGAAGGGTCCGGCGAGTCTGCAACCTCAAGGTTCCACGGCTGGAATACCATGCCCCTTGGGACAGAGTTCCTTGCGGGTTTCACCTTGCTGCCATCGCCTACACTCGCCCTGCATATAACAAATGTATTCTCTTTGGTAAGCGGATTGATCCTCTTTGAGATGAGTTTTACCAAATCACCGTCATTGATGCCCAAATCCTTTGCATCATCGGGATGGATTTCCACATACTGCTCAGGCACAAGCTTCCTTGATGTTGCAGAGCGGATTGTCCTTGCAGTATGGAAGTGTTCATACACAATACCGGAGTTGAAGAAGTATGGGTATTTGTCTTTAGGCACCTCATCCCATTTTTTGCCCCTGTGTTCAACATCAGGGGACTCCGGGAACATACCGCCGTCCCTTGCCGCCTTTAGCACATCAAGATGGTCTATGAAGAGCCAGCCGTCTTCCACGCCTGCCTTTGCCATCTCTGCCTGAACCTCTTTGAGTTTTGTATAGTCATTGTGCACAAGTTTCACATTCAGGAGGCCATCGGCAGTCCTGTAGTTCTTGTAGTGTTTTTCTTTATCAGGCCAGTATTTATCTTCCTGATGATTGAATCTGTATTTAAGTCCGCCTGCCTTTGCAATCTCATAAGTCGGCGCAGGCCACTGGACGCCGCCGAGTTCTGCCAACTGCTGATAAGGGGATTTGCCGTCCTTGTTTTCAACCTCAAGCATGCCGGAGATATCAATGTCCGAACCCGGAAGCGCTGAACCCCTTGCAATTTCCCTGAATATCTCTTCGGAATCATAGTCCATATCCCCCCCTTTTTTAACCAACTTGTAAGGGAATATCTTCTTTTCATCAAGCCCGAAGTTCTTTGCAAGTTTCTTACCGAGGTCAATATATATCCTTGTATCTGAATAATAGCCGGGCTGCAAATCAACACACTTGGAATTAATAGAAATCCTTCTTTCTGAACTTACATAGCAGCCTGCTGCCTCGCCCCATGACACGCCCGGCAGTATCACATCCGCATAGTAGTTATTCGGCGCATGGTGGAAGAGTTCCTGAGATATTGTAAATGCCCTTGTTATTGCAGGTCTTACCATCGACTGGGTGTCAGGCAAGTCAATATGTGTTCCCATTGTAAACCAGACGCTGCTTATCATATCAGGTTTGCCTACCCTTGCCGGGTTTGTCCTTTCAAAAAGACCTGTGCCAAGACCCGGGTTTTTCTGCTCTGCTGTTGCAGCAAGCCTTGCAGGCTCAACACCCCAGAGTTCTGCAATAGCATCCCTGTGCTTTACATTATCAATGCCCTGATTGAATGGAAGCCTTGCTGTAAGACCCCCCATCATCCTTCTGCCGACTGCATTGGGCTGGCCTGTCATTGAGAACGGGCATGCGCCCGGCCTTCCAACGTTGCCTGTTATGGCATGGAGGTTATAGATGCCGATGGTATTGTGCTGGCCATGCAAGTGCTGGTTATATCCAATACCCCAGAATGACACAACGCCGCCATAGCCTCTCTGTCTTCCTTTCATTGACGCATCTGCCCATATATCAGCGATTTTTGCAATCAATGCAGGGTCAATGTCTATACCCCTTCTTGTCTTTGCCTCAGGCCCCCTTGGGTTATAGTCAGCCTTTACACCCTGTATGTATTCCTTCCATCCTTTGGCATTCTTCTCCAGCCAATCATAAGGGATTACCTGCTCATGCCTTGTGATAATCTCATATGCAATTGCATTGTGTATTGCCAGGTCGCCATTGATGGTTGGGAAGTGGTATGAGTTATTCGGGTTGATTGCCTCATACCCCTTTACTGTGGGCGTCCTTCTTGGGTCAACAACAAGCGTTGGGATATCGTCTCTCCTTTTTCTGTCTGCAACACGCCAGAAAAGAACAGGGTGTCCTTCTCTTGGGTTATGCCCCCAATGAGTTATAAAATCCGCCTTGTCTATGTCGCTGTATGAGCCTGCTGCCAAATCCGAACCCTGTGTTGCAAAATAGCCTGTAACAGCGGATGTCATGCATGTCCGTGGACTTCCTTCAATGGTTGTTGAGCCGATAACCCCTTTCATTATCTTGTTTTCAAGGAAGTTATT
>CAZVZI010000018.1:8208-12779 GCA_964631455.1 uncultured Thermodesulfobacteriota bacterium
TCAATAAACTGCTGCCCTGATGACCACATGCCAATGGTGTTCGGACCAAACTTCTTAACCAACTCTGTCCACTTTTTTGCAACAATGTCAAGCCCCTCTTCCCATGAAACACGGTCAAAGAGCCTCTCATCCATGCCGCCTGCGCCCTTTGTCTTTGAGACATAGCCTGTTATCGGGTCTGATATATCCTTTCTTATCCATACCGGCTTTTTTGCATATTCCGCAGGGAACCTGTCAACCAAAAGAGGCTCGTCTGCTGTAAGACCCTTTATGCACTGGAGTCCTTTATTTGTCGGATAATCCCTTCTCGGAACAATACCAACAATCTTGTTGCCTTCAACCTGAACTGTTGTTCCGCATCCTACCCCGCAATATGGACATGCGGCATAAAATGACTTCCTCTCTGCAGCGTATGCAAGGCCACTTGCCGCCTCGTCTGTGGTAATAAATTCTTTTCCAAATAAACCGCCTATTGCCGCTGCGCCGCCTGCCGCTGTTGACGCCTTTAAAAATGTCCTTCTTGTTAAACCCGCTTTTATTCTTCCCTTACTCATTTATATATCACCTCCTTAAAGTTTATTTATTTCTTTTTATGTTCCATAAGCCATGGCTCAAGATTTTTCCTTGCATTCTTGTCCCATGTCCTTATGAATGATACAATATTATTCAACTGGTATGGCTCAAGTTCTGAAACTGAATCCGGGTTGCCTGCTATAAATGACCTCATTATAGTCCCCTGACGGCCCCTTGTAATTGTCTGGAGTATGAAGTCATCGCTTGCTGCATCCAAAAATCCCTGATTGTTGAGCGCAGGACCAAACTCTGTTCCTTCACCCTTTTTACCGTGGCATGGCGTGCAACTGCCTGCAAATAATTCTTGACCTGCTGCCGGGTCACCCCACACAGGATTGGGATTTAGTGTAATTGGGGGAGCCTTCTGCCATGTTCTTAAAAATGCGATTACATCTTCCACTTCCGAATCCTTTAGTCTTCCTTTCCATGCAAGCATTGCTCTTCCCGGCCTGCCGTTCAGGATAGTTGCCTTGATGAAATCGTCTGTTGCTGTTGCAAGGAATATCTGATTATTCAACTGATTGCCGATAAGGTTTGAAACCTCGCCGCCTCCTCCTGAGAACCACCCCATTGGACCACCCCTGCCTTGTCCTTTGTCGCCATGACACAGAGCGCAATTTTGGCCATACAGCTGCGCGCCATTATCAGCATTCCCTCCTGCATAAGATATGCTGTTTATTGCCGACAGCATTCCAACAAGCAACCCTCCCGCAAATATCCAATTTTTTAAACTCATATTCCCTTCACCTCCTCTTTAATTTTTTTGTTTTTTTATAAAAACAGGTTGTTGAATTACCCGCCTGTTTGCAACGGATGATAATTTATTTAAATTCAAGCACAACTTTCCGGATTGTCAAGTGCATCTATTCTATTATTCTATTTTTTCAGTCTATATATTATGTTATAAGGAAGCAATAAATATGCCATATTTTAATATGACAAATATCATAATAAAATAGCAGGGATACAGGACGGAAGTTAAATATCATAGGTTAAAACTTGGCGGTATTTGCCAATAATATGGCGGAAAACCGCCCAATGACGGTTTCCGGTTGCAAGATTTAAGTTTTGATTTTCTCAGGAGAAAAGAAATTAGCTGAAAATAAGCCTATCCACTTGGTCAGGACAGAAAACATGATTGGATTTGGTGTAAAGCGGTCATTCGTAGTCCTTGGTTGATAATTGCATCACTACGGCATCTTCTCCATTATCGCCGTAATAGCCTTTTCTTACGCCTATCTCCCTGAAACCAAATTTTTTATAAAGCATCTGAGCGGCAATATTTGACCGTCTCACCTCTAAGAAAATACCCCGACCATCCATTTCTTCAATGCGGTCTAGCGCAAAAACCAGAAGGCTTTTTGCAATACCCTGTCTGCGAAAGTCAGGATGCACAGCTATATTCAGGATGTGCGCCTCGTCTGCCACCACCCAAAAAATTATATATGCTACAACTGTTTTTCCCCCATCATGAGCAATCTTTGCTACGAATTTATTGGAAAATTGATTCTTGATCTCTTTTTCAAATTGCGACCTTGGCCAGGGAGAGGGGAAGGAAAGTTTTTCTATGCCTAAAACATCCCCCAGATCATCAAAGGTCATGGGAAGGATTTCTATATTATTTATTGTTGGTTGCAAATATTACATGCCAGAGGTCTATCTTTTTCAGTTTATACTTTTTATCAACCTTCAGATTCGCATTTTTTATAAACTCATCAAGGCAAAGGTCCGACCTCCAGCCTATCCTTTTGCTCACCGGATTAAATATCTTCTCCATACCTGCCATAACCTTATTTTTGCTCTTGAAGTGATTTACAAGCACTATCCGTCCATTCTTTTTACAGACCCTCTTTACCTCGGACATCACCCTGTAAGGGTCGGGGACAACGCTGACTACATGAGAGATGAAGACTTTATCAAATGTATTGTCTGGAAAATTCAGCTTCATCGCATCCATCTCCATCAATTCTATATGGTCAAGATCAAGTTTCTTAATTTTTTGTCTTGCCTTCTTGAGCATAGCAGACGACAGGTCAATGCCCACAACCTTGCAATGTCTTGGAAAGAGCGGGAGCGAAAGGCCTGTCCCTACGCCGACGTCAAGTATCTTCTCTCCAGGAGCTATGCCCATAGTATGTATCGCATGTTTTATCCTCGGATAAAAGAAACCTTTGAATATTACATCGTATACATTAGAATAGCCTGCGTAAATCTTTTTTATGCTTTCGAGTTCCAAATTAACCTTCTCCTTTTAGCTGTTTTATATAAATAATCTTATCGTCTTCAACCCTGTAAAAGTCCTTAATCCTTGAAGCTTCCATAAATCCAAGTTTTTCGTAAAACAACCGTGTTTTATCATATTTTGGCTGCGATGATGTCTCTGCAATAAGCATTCTTGCATTCTCATGTTTGAGTATATTCTCCAGATGTTTAAGCAGCATTTTGCCGATCCTCTTGCCCTGCCAAGGCGGATCAACGGCTATCCAATATAGATCATATACGCCGTCAGTAAAAGGGGCGTTGCCGTAGCACACATAACCAAGCGGTTTATCGGTCTCATCTGCCGCGCAGACAAATATGTATTCCCCCTTTGCCGTTTCCCCGATAGAAACATTCGGGGACAAGTCTTTCAGGTAAATATCCAGCAGTTCAACAGCGCAATATCTCTCTTCATCTGTAAAGTTTTCATTGTTTCTTATAATAGATTCAATTGCATCTTTATCTTTTGCCTCTACCTTTCTTATCTTTATTCCCACGCCACACCTGTTTTTTGCTTAGTGCGCACTGTCTGCATACCTATTGTAGGCCATCTTTGCTATCTCAAGGATTAACCGTGAATAATCCAGCCCGTATGCCGCCGCGCTCCTTGCAAAACCTGCATTCGGCGATATGTCAGGGTTTGGATTCACTTCAAGAACTTTGGGTATTCCATCTTCTCCCATCCTCATATCTACCCTTGCATAATCCCTGCAACCAAGCACATTATACGCCTTTACCGCTACGCTGAAAAGCTCTTGTTCCAATTCTTTTGAAATATCGGCAGGGCACACAGGCGGCGTCTTGAGATACACCGGACTGTCTGTTACCCACTTTGCCTCGTATGTGCAAATCTTCGGGTTGTTTTCGGAAAGCTGGGAAAAATCTATCTCCGATACAGGCAATGCCCTTGGCCTGTAATTTCCTATAACTGCGACATTAAATTCTCTTCCGTCTATATATTCTTCCACAATTGCAGGTTGTTTGTAATTCTTTATAACATAATCAACCCTCTTTTTTAAAGCCGTCATATTTTTTACAACAGCATCTTCGTCAATGCCGATGCTGGCATCCTCCTGAACAGGCTTGACAATCAGGGGAAATCTTAAATCCATAGTCGGTCTTGACGGAACATCGTGCATAACCAAATATGGCGCAGTGGGAATATTATTCGCAAAAAGCATATCCTTTGCCCTGGCTTTATTCAGGGCAAGACCAAGGGTAATCGAGGGCGAACCTGTAAATCTGAAGCCAAACAACTCCAAAACAGCAGCCACATTCATTTCAAAAACGCTTTTTCCCATCGCCCCTTCACAGAGGTTAAAAATAATGTCGGCATTCTCCAGCTTGATAGTTTTTATAAAATCTTCCACTTTATCCCTCAAAGGGATAATGGCCACAGACAACCCTTCAGACTTCAATGCCGCTTCCACGGTCTTGGCTGTATCTATAACGCCTTCCCACGATGCAACATTATGCTCTTTTCCGAGCATCATATCCATATCGTCATTGTAAATAATGGCAATTTTTTTTAGGGTCATGATTTCAATCCATGCCTTTTGCATGCAGCATCTAAAACGGTATTTATCAGTTTATCATAATCCATGCCGGCAACCCTTGCCGCCTTTGGAAAACATGAATTGTTCTTTGGATCAGGCAGAATCCCCGGCAAGGGGTTAAGCTCCAATATATTGGGCTTCCCGTTTGAATCAAGCCTTATGTCTATCCTGCACCAGTCCTTT
>CAZVZI010000019.1:0-968 GCA_964631455.1 uncultured Thermodesulfobacteriota bacterium
TATTGTATAAAATATGCCAAGATACCCAAAATATGACGGGAGAAAAGACGACCCGACTAAAAGTATTGTGTTTAAAAGTATATACCTGGCGGTCTTCGAATCTCCTATTATAACAGGAAGCATGGGAATGCCCGCCTTTGCATATTCTTCTTTATGGACTATGGCAAAACTCCAGAAATGGGACGGCGTCCAGAAAAACATTGTTATTGCCAGCAATATCGGCAGTATACAAAGCTCAGGCGCGGCAGATGCCCCTCCGGCGAGCACGGCGAAACTGCCGGCCAAGCCCCCGATTATTATGTTTAACCAACTCTTTCTCTTAAGCCATGCAGTGTAAATTACCGCATATACCAAAGCCCCAAGAAACAGGTGCAGGCTTACCATGTAATTAAGGGCATTAAATGAGACAAGGATAGCGGCGATAAAAAGGACGGCTGCTATGAGCAGAGTCTTTTTTCCCCCGGCTATGCTGCCTGAAGGTATAGGCCTGTTTTGCGTCCGCTTCATGACTACATCTATGTCCATGTCAAAATAGTGGTTAAAGGCGCTTGCGCTTGCAGAGGCCGCCATGGTGGCAATAATTAAAAAGAGAATACTCGTTATGGAGATGTTTGCCGGCGCTGTGGAGATTAGCCCGACAACGGCGCTGAATGTAATCAGCGAACATATCCTGATTTTGAAGAGAGGAAGATAATTTTTTAGAGTTGTCTGCATAATGTCTCCTTTTTAACTATCGGACTCGGTTCCTGCATTTCCAACATCAACCCCGTTAGAGAGCGATATTGGCATTACAATTTTTAATTTAAAAAAATTACTCTCTTAAAAAGACTCTCTAACGGGGTCAACAAGTTGAAGGATTTTTTTTGGCCCGACAAGCGATAAGATAGAGTTTACAACAAATATAATGCCGCCTGTAATGGCTATAAGTCCGCCAATGCCTACGACGGCCATTCCTATAATTTTTGTAA
>CAZVZI010000019.1:978-2473 GCA_964631455.1 uncultured Thermodesulfobacteriota bacterium
CGCCAAATGTCTTCCGCTGCACCCCATGAGAGCCTGCCAGAAACATGCCTATGACAAAAAGCGTTTGTCCGGCGCCATAAATATACGGCTGGATCTCAGCCAATCTTGTGCTGTAAATATCCCTCTTCAGGAGATAAAGAATATGATTTGTGAGCCCCATAAATGCGAGCGTAACCCCGCCTATCACGCCGTGATAATGGGATGGAATCTTTGTGTTGGAGCCGTGTATCATTAAAGCGATAAAACCGCCGAATGCAAAAACCGACATTGATATAACCAGTGATGAAAACAAGGGGTCCTTCCATGGGAGTTTGCCATTGCCTTTTGATGACGTTATTATAGCAATTAAAATACCTATTGCAAAGATCCCTGTAGACGGCCCGAGGCCGTATTGCATAAGGGATGTAAATGCGTCTTTATACTGCCGGCTTGCAGTATCATAAATAAAATAGATAAACGGGGCAGGCAGTATGAAGAGAAGATAAACTGCATAAAGAACCTTTGCGTAGCTCTCTTTTATGGGAAAATTTTTAAATATGACACTGGCCAGAAGGAGCCATGCGGTAACCATTGCGATAGTATTTGCAAACTGAAGTATGTGCCCGCCTCCCCAGAAGAGAGTCTCAAAATCCAACAATATTTTGGCCGATGAGCCGAATATCTGAAAATAATAGGACAGCCCAAAGCATATTATTGCAACAAAAACAGCTATGCCGGATGTCATCATGCCGAATGTCAGCAAAGGAAAGCGTCCTGTGTATGTTTTTTGCCTCCATGTGTTTCCCACAGAGAGAAATGTATTTATCAAAGTAATAAAAATACCGGCGGCAAGCAGAATAAGCCCCATATAAAACACCTGGTGCGTCAGCACAGGTATATAGTTTATAAATAAAGGAATGCCGAGACCGAAGAGTGCGGCAATTATCACACAGAGGGTGCCGCTTACAGAAAGCCACCAGCCAATCCAGCCTTGAGTCATGCTAAAAATTCCGGCGCCCAAGAACTGCGTGCCGGTAAGTGTCCACAAAACCCCCTGAAATGCGAGGAACCATATTACGACAGATAAAATAACATGCCCCACAAGGGCGACACGGATATAATCATGGCCGGGGAAAATATTCTGGATAATCGGCGTGCGCGCCATAGCGACAAGGAATGCAAATATGCCGGCAAAGATAAGCGACGATACTGCAAAGAAAAGCCATGCGTAAACAAGCCGCGTGCTGTTTTTGTCAAATTGTCGGTTATTAAAATTCATAGGAATATTCTTGCAGACAGAGGCTATGGGCGATAGGCTATGGAATTTTCCCATTGTCCTTGGCCTATCGCACCTTGCCCGTATTTACCTAAGCTCCCACAGGGTAGACAGATATTTATAATTCAAAAAGTAAATTATTATAAATGTTGCCAGAAATATGATAGCCAGCGTAAATGTGCCTGGCGCCCCAAATCCTTCATTGTTGTCTGACATGGTTTAAACCTCCTTATCTGTTTT
>CAZVZI010000019.1:2483-8053 GCA_964631455.1 uncultured Thermodesulfobacteriota bacterium
TTTTATTTAAGTTAAGCAAGCTTTTTCCCAAACAATATGGTCAGCACTGTAACCAGGATATATATGGCGCCGCCAATGGCTGCCAAAAGGGCGCCGATGCCAAAGACACCAAGCCACAGATAAACAGTCGGGTCCCATGTAAAGGCGAACGGAGAGCCCCCGAAATTAACTATATCCCAGTGCCTCCTCGGAACGCCGTAAGCGCCTGCAAGCATCATACCTCCGCTAACAAGCAACATACCGATAGCGAAGAACCACGGCTGAAGCTTGGCCACGCTAGGAGCAATCACTTCCCTCCTAAATATTAAAGGAAGCACATAATAGGTTACACCCATAAATGCAAGTGTTGTCCCAAAAACAACAGTTCCGTGGAAGTGGCCTGTAATCCTCCATGTGTTGTGGGCTGTGATATTCACTTGTTCCGACCCGAATGTAACGCCTGTTATGCCGCCCAGAAAGCCGAAGCCAAATATGGACAGCATAAGGGCTGAGAATGCAGGGTTTGACCACGGCGCCTTTTTAAGCCATTCAAACAGGCCGCTTGTATAACCCTTCTTCCTCAGGGCAACCTCTATGCCCGCAGGCACTGCAAGGGCATGTATCATGCTGGCAAGAACAGCCAGGTGCATAACATAACCTGTATTCCATATCTTATGAGCATTGCTGAATACCGGGTCAACCAGAATATGATGTTCGGATGCTACGTTTATAAACAGCACATAAAGCACAAAGGCTGTCCTGCAGAGCTTTTGATTGATCGGCTTCATGCCAACGGTCAAAGTGCCGAGCAAGTACCATACTGCTATCATTGCAGCGACATTTATCTGCTGTGACGGATGGCCAAGCCCCCACCATACAAGCCTGTATGTTGACGAATCCATCCCAATCAAGCCCAATGACCACAAAAGGGTTGGAATATAAATTGCTGCGCCGTGCAGCAAGGTGACAACCGCTATCATGGCGGCGCATGCAAGGCCGAATGTTACAAGCGGAAAAGTGCCATGAGGATATGTTCCTTCTTTCCGCGCCTTATAAAGCGTTCCAAAAAAAACAAAACAACCTATCAATGCTCCGACTGCAAACAGGATAACCCCAAGATAATATAACGGATTGGCCTTTAACGGCGGATATGATGTAAACAGGACATCTGCCTGGCCTGTAAGAATCATGGCGGCAATCAAAAGGGTGCCCACCAACATTAATATAAATTGAAGCCATGCCATCTTTGGCGCAGCAATCCTTGCGTTCAGAAGCACAGTGGCGCCCAGATAAAGCCCTGCCATTTCAAAAAATATTATCCATGCAATCAGCATTGCAATGCCGTGCAATGTCAAAAACCTGTAAAACCAATCTGCCGGAAGCAGATGAACGGCAGGCAAACGGGTAAGCGCTACGCCGGCCGCCGCCAAACCGCCTATAAGCAGAAGAACTACCGCCGCCACTGCATTAACTATAATAAGGTTTTGCGCAGGCAGGTGGACCTTCAGCCCTGTAATTGAACATGTTCTAAAATCTTGATCAGCCATTTTTTATCACCCCCTATTTTACAATTATTTTGCCCACCATCGTATGATGACCGATGCCGCAGAACTCATTGCACACTATCGGGAATTCACCGGATGTCGTGGGTGTCATTGTTACAATATAATCCTGACCTGGAATAACCATATAGTTGATATTCAAAGGATAGATGGAAAACCCATGCTGGAAATCAAAAGAAGAAAGGTGGATTCTGTAGGTCTTCCCCTTCTCCAGTTCCAATACAGGGTCCCATGCCCATGCCTTTGCTATCAGATATGCGTCGCCTTCAGGCGGGTGCACAACTGCCACATTATTCATCATAACAGGCGCGCCGCTTGCATCCTTCACCTGGTATTTTTGTATAAAATCATTTGCCAACTGCTCAAACTGTTCTCTTGTAGCCTTGTAACTTTCGGAGGACGGATTCTGCTTGCCTATAAAATGATATATTGGCATCCAAGCAAAAGATACAAGCATCCATATAAGGGCAACGGCGAACCATATCTTTTCCTCCTTGTCTATCGGTTTCCACCAAACTTTATCAGGAACTGAAATACTCATTAATAATCACCTCCTTATTATTTTGGTAAACTGGGCTGGTTTATTATTTCCCAAAGCCCCCATCCGGTATAAGAAACAACCATTATGACAAGCCCTAAAATAAACAGAAGAAGCAAGTTGTCATAAAACTTCTGTCCTGATGGAACATTCTCATCAGCCATGTTATAGTCACCTCCCTTTTTTGGAATAAAAGCTTAATTAAAATACCCTACCTCCCTTCCTTTTAAAAAAGATAAAGTATGGCGTTAACAAAAAGAGGTTGTTCAAAAAGTTATGCCTGCATGAAGAATTAGAATTGTCTATAGAAAAAACATATTGATTGCTGACCCGTGAGGTTCTATTGGATTTATCTTTTGTCTCCATAGGCAGTTTCATAATTCCTATCTGAGTAAAGATAACCATCCATTAGAAGGTCGATAAGGCAGGTGTGGGGGCCTTTTAGATTGGTGAATGCATCCCCCTTACAGACCAACTTCAAAATTGGTTTTACTTTACTCTTGTGCATTCTTTATGTCAAGCCTTTTTTTAATTTATGCGCAAGCTCAATCTTTTCTAAGTTTGAATTGAAGCAGATTATATTTGAGCAGATTACCCTTTGATATGATAAAAGTCATATTTAAATCCTTGCAGATACTGCATGATTTAGTGTAGAATTTACTATTGTAACAAATTTATTCGGAGGTGTATTTCATGATGAGGGAAAAAATAGAAAAGGCTCTGGACAATATAAGGCCGGCGCTTCAGGCAGACGGAGGCGATATCAGGCTTGTGGATGTCGATGAGGCAAAAGGCATAGTAAGGGTTCAGCTTCAGGGGGCATGCGCCGGTTGCCCAAGCTCACAAATAACCCTTGCAATGGGTGTTGAACGGGCAATAAAGGAAGAAGTGCCTGAAGTGAAAGAAGTAGTGTCGGTGTAATGGCCTACAACATTACAGATGACTGCGTAAGCTGCGGGGTTTGTCTTCCAGAATGTCCGGAAGGCGCAATAAGCCAAGGCAACCCCTATGTGATTAACCCGAGACTTTGCACAGACTGCGGGGCATGTGCTGAGGTCTGCCCTGTGGATGCATGCAAACCGATGCTGGAACCGCTAAAAACAGGTTAAGAAATAACGGAGGTTTTTAATGAGCAAGATTACTGTCTGGTTTATTAAGAGTGCAATGGTTTATTTTATGCTGGCAATCATCCTTGGATTACATATGTCGGTTTCAGGCACGCAATATCCTTATATGCCTATCCATGCCCATTTCAACCTTCTGGGCTGGATGTCCATGATGATATACGGCGTCGGCTACCACATACTGCCGAGGTTTAGCGGAAGGCCGCTTTACAGCGAGAAGTTGGCTGAGTGGCAAGTCTATCTTGCAAATATCGGGCTTATTGGCATGGCCATCGGGTGGATAGTCAAAAGCAGCCGGGGAGATACAAAAATACTCTTTATATTTTCTCTTGTAGAGGCAGCAGCAGCAATGTTCTTTGTATTCAACATGTTCAAGACAATAAAGGCTGCAACACCGCCGCAGGTTGTAAAATAAATGGACACCATTATACTCAAAGATAAAATTGCCTTCTCAAAACAAGGCGTGAAAAAAGAGATTCTCTATGACTCGGAAAAGGCAAGGGCGGTTCTTTTCTGCCTTGAACCCGGCCAGGGGGTCGGGCCTCATGCGGTTTCATCAGAAATAGCCCTCATGGCAATAGACGGCAAAGGCGTCTTTATCACCGGCGACGGAGAAAAGAAGGTAGAAAAAGGATTTCTTATTGTTTGCAAAGAGAATGAGCAGCACGGCATAAGGGCAGAGAAGGAAAGGTTTGTTGCGCTTGCGGTTATAAGTCCGAGGCCGTAAAAAACAGTGAGCGGTAGGCAGTAAAAAATGAGGCAAAATTTATGGTTGCGATTAAAGAAAAGATTACAAAACAAACGATTATCAATGATGCAATAAAAATGTATCCTAACACGATAGGCGTGTTCAGCAAATTCCGCATAGATTCATGCTGCGGAGGCGCTGTATCTATTGAAGATGCTGCAAAGAGGGACAAGGCTGATTTGGACGCTCTTCTAATAAAATTAAACGAGGCGGCAAGTGGAACCAATTGACATTGACAAGAAAAAAGAGTTTCATAAAGAGGGTTTCAAGCCGCAGATTTTGCACATCTCTCCAAAACTGAAGGTTCCGCTTATATGCATGGAGCCGGGACAGATGATTCCGCCCCATCCAAGCGGGACAGGCGTATTTTATGTGCTGGAAGGAAGGGCAATATTTACCGTAGCAGGTGAAAAAAAAGAGATTAAGGCAGGTTCTATAGTAATTGCGCCTCATGGCGCTGAAAGGGGAATAGAGGCGAAGGAAAGGCTGGTAGTGATAGCCTTTCATGCAGGATAGTTCTCGCTGAAAAATACCCATCTGCTGCGTTGCCTTCGTCACTGCGCTGCTCACATACTAAATATGTATGCTTCGCTGCTCGCTCCTCGACGCCTTGCATCTGGGATATTTTTGAGCAAGAACTAATACAAGCAAAAAGGAGAACTTTAGACTAAAATTATGGCAAAAACAATAGAAAAAATAACTCAGGCATCTGTTCTTGGGGCATTAAGCAAGGTGATGGACCCTGAACTGGGCAAAGATCTTGTTACCCTCAACATGATAAAAGACATACGGATTGAGGGGGCAAAGGTTACATTCCGTCTTGTTCTGACCACGCCTGCATGTCCGTTAAGAAAAGAACTTACCGACAATTCCAGAAATGCGGTTGCATCAATTCCTTGCGTAAAAGAGGTTGTTGTTGAAACATCCGCTGAAGTTCCTCAAGCAAAAAAACTTCCTGAAAAAGAACCCATACCAAAAGTTAAAAACACAATCGCTGTGGCAAGCGGCAAAGGCGGTGTCGGCAAATCCACAGTGGCAGTGAATCTTGCACTGGCTCTGGGCAAGAGCGGTGCAAAGGTAGGGCTTTTGGATACTGACATATACGGCCCCAGCATTCCCATGATGATGGGAATTCATAAACAGCTCCAGTCAACACCTGATGAAAAGATATTGCCCATAAGCAATTACGGCATAAAGCTGATGTCCGTCGGCTTCATGCTGGACGAAGAAACCCCTTTAATCTGGCGCGGGCCAATGGTCATGCAGATTGTAAAACAATTTCTGACCGGCGTTGCATGGGGTGATCTGGATTATTTAGTTATTGACCTTCCGCCAGGCACCGGCGATGCCCAGCTCACCCTTGTTCAGACAATCCCTCTAACAGGCGCAGTTGTTGTGACAACGCCGCAGGATGTCGCCTTGATTGATGCGCGCCGCGCAATAAAAATGTTTCACGAAGTAAAAGTTCCGATCCTCGGCATTATAGAAAACATGAGTTATTTCCAATGCCCGCATTGCGGAGAAAAAACCGAGATATTCAGCCACGGCGGCGGAGAAAAGACAAGCCAGCGATACAATGTCCCGCTCCTCGGCAAGATTCCCATTGACCCGCAAATAAG
>CAZVZI010000019.1:8063-12106 GCA_964631455.1 uncultured Thermodesulfobacteriota bacterium
GCAAACCGATAGTAGTTGCAGAGCCTTCTTCTCCACAGACAGAGGCGTTCATAAAAATATCGGAAACAGTTGCAGCAAAGATAAGTATGCTGGATATGTGCGAATAAAAACAGGCTATAGGCAAAAGGCGAGAGGTAATAGGAACAATATAAAACCAATTGCCCATCGCCTATAGCCCATAGCCTGTCTTATGAAACCAAAAGAATCCCTCAAAATAGCCCCTCCGCCAATCCCTGAAGATAAGAATAGTTCCCCTTATGACATAGCCATCTGCAGGGCAGGCACCACAGGCTGTCCTCATGCCATAATAAATCCAAAACCGATTGCTGATAAGATAGAAAAACTAATGGATGAACTTGGCCTCGGCGAGCATATAAAGGCAAAGGCCAAAGGCAAGCTGCTATATCACATGAAGTTCAAGATTGCATTGGCAGGTTGTCCTAACGCCTGCCCTCAGCCTCAGATAAAAACCTTTGGCATAAGCGGCCAGGCAAAACCTGCAGCAACAGATGTCCTCTGCATTGAATGTATGAAGTGCGTTGAAATATGCAAGGAAGAAGGAGCTATAAAGATAATAGATGCAAAACCTGTATTTGATTATAATCTCTGCGTGCTGTGCGATGACTGCGCTGAGGTCTGTCCCACCGAATCTATTGTCATTGAGAAAAAGGGCATCAAGGTTATAGCAAACGGCAAATTGGGCAGGCATCCAAAACTTGCGGATGTCATCAAGGAGCTTGCCTCAGAAGATGAGATTTATGAGATTTTAAAAGATGTTGTGGAAGAGTATATGAATCAGAAGTAAAAAGCCGATATTTCAAGACCCGTCCTAATCTTTCCTTCGTTAAACCCCTTGTTACCGGCTGTGCTTCTCTTTCTACGAAGTTGTCCCGTCAAATTTTCCAACCCCTTAGTTTGTTTGCTTCTCTGATAAAATTTATATGAGGTCTGTCTGTCAATGCAGGAGGAGCGTCAATTACTGGCCGCAACCCTTTCATAAATTTTTCAAGCCCACCGTCAAGATCAATTTCTTTCAGCTTGCCGACTTCCTGCTTGTTAAAAATGATTCGATATTTTTCATTAAAAGTGACAAGTCCTTTGTCGTATGCCTTGTGATGAATGGAAGAAAGGGCAATGCCGTTTGAAGTTTCATCGGTAGATGTTTCGTAACTTACGGGAATGATGTGCGCTGCATCAACAAGTTTCAACTGAATGCCGCTGAATGCACAACGATAATTGTATGCTCTCAAAACTCTTGCGCGAAAACTGTTGTCTCGTTGTTTTTTGCTGATTGTTTGCAACGTTGTTTGTCTTGGTGCGCTTACTTGCTCAATGAGTGCTTCATTGGGGGCAATTTGTTTTTCAGTTACTTCTTCAAGGATTGTAAAATCTTGTTTTGATTCTCCAAAAGTGTGAAGCGATTCAAGATTGCGAACATATTCAACAAAGAAATCGGGACGAAATGCGATTGCGATTTCTCCGTTTCCTTTGTCGCAAGGAGAAAAGCCGCTTAATGACGCTTTCTCTAAATTCTCTGCGCGAATTTGGAATGACGCTGAATAGCCCGGCGCTCCAATGTGTTTTGATAGATCAAAACCTGCAAATACTTGTAACGGTTCGTAGTAGCCGAGAATCAAGGTTTTGTATCTTGTTTCTTGCTCAAGTCTCGGTTCTTTGACTTGAATACGATATTCATTGGTGGCTCTCTTTCGTCCACCTCCGTGAGTTACATTGTAAATAATAATTTTTACAAAATAACTTTCCGTATCGTTGAAGATTTTTACTTTGAACGGATGTTCATTATTAAGGTAAATGATGTTCCAACCGCTTTCATTAACTGCCTCTGAAACAAAATATAGCAGGTCTTTCTTTTTAAATATGGTTGGCATTGAGTTTAACTTCTCCTGTTGTAAAAAGGTCAGGTTCTTCTTCAAAACGCAGCATACTGTTTTTTATATAGTACTCATTCAGCTCGCAAGCAATCCATCTGCGATGTAACTGTTCTGCAACATAGCCCGTGGTATTTGAACCTGCAAATGGCTCAAACACGGTATCACCTTCGTCTGTGAGAAATTTGATAAAAAATTCTGCAAAACGTTTTGGGAAACGGGCAGGATGTGGTTTTAGTCCGTTTTCTTTGCTCTTGAGCATGTACACGCTATTGGATTCGTTGTTGCCAAGTTCCAACACATTGGGCGGTATTGCTCCGCCGTGGTCTACGTTAAATTTAGCGGTAATGTCGTGTCCGCTTGGCCGCTTTTTTGCAACATAACCTTTTTTTAAAAGGGATTTCATTGCTTCGGTGTATGGTCGCAATACTTTTTTATTGTCGGCTTTCGGATACTCTGATTTTGAAAGCCACCAGACAAGATTCACGCTATCTTTAACTCTAATTCGGCGAACATTCACCCACTCGGCAGGCGCAGGAAGTCGTGCAGGATTGTAATGGAAAAACTCTTGCGCAAGAAAAAATCCTTGTTCCTTTACCATTCGGCAAAGCAATTCGTATTGATAAATGCTTCTTACCGGATGTCCAGGTAAATATGCTCCGCCCAAGTCAACGACAAACGAACCGTCATCCGTCAATATGCGCTTGAACTCTTTGGAAAATTTCAAAAACCATTCTATATATTCTTCTTCGTTTTTGTTTCCATATTCCTTTTGGCTTGTCAGTGCGAAAGGCGGTGAAGTCAATACAAGGTTTACTGAACTATCAGAAACATTTTTGATAATATCAAGCGTGTCGCCAAGATATGCTTTACCATATTCTGTCTCGTAGTATGGTGTCAGTACGATTTTCTTTTTTGCTTTTACTGCCATTTTCTATTTTGTCCGTATGCTTCAAAGGTAAAAAATAAAACCATCAGTATCAGTCCTTTGGAATGTTGGTCAGATTTTGTTCACAACTATTTGGAATTTCTCTGTCAAGTTTGTTATCTGCACTGTCGTTTTAGCATTACTGCCAACTTGTTTGTATCCGAAACAGGTTCGGATACCCTACAAAAATGGGATGCTATCCGAAGCATTTCGTTTGCCCCGCCTCTGGCTGAATAGTCTGAAAATAGTTAAGGTGTTGTTAATTATTATCCCTATAGTATTGCATTGTCAATGTAAAAATTATCAAAGTAACCAGCAGGGTGTTGAAAAAGCGCCTTATTGCTGTCATTGAGAGAATGGTAATGGGGTCAACCGGAAATTTGGCTGCCATATTTTTTAATTTGATTTTTAATAGAGTTTTGCTAATGTAGCCACACTATGACAGATGCATTCAAAAAAACTGCAATAGCCGCCGCTAAAACCACAGGCCTGTTCCTTAAGAAAAATATTGATAAAGCGCATCGCATTGAGTTTAAGGGTGCGATAGACATTGTTACAGAGATGGATACAAAGGCGGAAAATCTTATAATAAAAACCTTAAAAAACACATTTCCTGATCATGGGATATTGACGGAAGAAAGCCAGGAACAAAAAACCAATTCGGAATATCGTTGGATAATTGACCCGCTGGACGGCACCACAAATTATTCTCACGGGTTTCCTGTTTTTTGCGTGTCTATCGCATTAGAAAAAAACGGTGAAATAATCCTCGGCGTTGTCTACAACCCCATGCTCAATGAATTGTTTACGGCAGAAAAAGGCAAAGGCGCATATCTCAACAATAAAAAGATAAAGGTATCTGATATTAAAGAGCTTACCAAAAGCCTGCTGGCGACAGGCTTCCCATACGATGTAAGGACATCGGAGCAAAACAACATTGCCAATTTTGCCAGGTTTGCCGTAAAAGCCCAGGCAATAAGAAGGGCGGGTTCCGCTGCGCTGGATATGTGCTATGTCGCATGCGGAAGATTTGACGGTTTCTGGGAGCTAAAGCTGAAGCCGTGGGATACTGCGGCAGCAATGCTTATCATCAACGAGGCCGGCGGGATGGTAACAGATTTCAAGGGCAACCCATTTTCCTTTTATTCAGGCGAAACACTTGCGAGCAACGGTTTGATTCATGCCGAGATGATTGATATCCTGCAAAATAAAAAATAGGAACAGTC
>CAZVZI010000020.1:0-4977 GCA_964631455.1 uncultured Thermodesulfobacteriota bacterium
CCTGGTCTTATTATTTGCGTGGCTTACATTGTTGCCGAAATCAGGTCCTTTGCCGCATACTTCACAAACCATTGACATATCTATGACCTCCAATATAATGAAATGAAATTTTTATCATATCTTAAAACTGAATGCAAGGTATTTTTTGGCCTTGTTATACTCTTGGCGGTTTTTACCACAGGGGCTTTGCTGTATTTGGATTTTGCAAATAACGCCGGTAGATATAGAGCGGATAATAATAAGGCAGATGCGATAGTTGTGCTTACAGGAGGATTGGGCAGGATTGACAGCGGTCTTGAGCTTTTTGAAAGGGAGAGGGGAGTTTATCTTATTATCGTTGGGGCGGATAAAGGCGCAAGCCTTGAATCCATATTTTTTAAAAAGACTGTCAGGCTTGATAAAAAAAGGATTATACTGGAAAAGGTGTCTGCAAGCACATACGAAAATGCTCAAGAGACAAAAAAAATTATTGAATCCATGAATATAAAATCCATAATCCTCTTAACCTCATTTTACCATATGAAAAGGGCGTCGTATCTTTTCAGCCGTGCGCTGTCTCCGCAAACCGCCTTATATCTTTACCCTGTTCCAACGCCGAATTTTGATGAAAAAGCATGGTGGAAGGGGCAAGGACCTGTCCTGCTGGCTGGCGAGTTTTTTAAATTTTACTGGTATAGGTTTTGGATATGAGCAGTGGGGGCAGGGGCAAGCCCTGCCCTACTGTTGTTATTCCGGCAGTTTATATCCTTTTCCTGCAAACTGGATATTTGCAGGGTCATCGCATCTTGGCGGCGATACTGCATGAACTCCGCCGCATTTCGGGCATTTGGCCACAAAGGTTTTCATAATAAACCTTTCCCCACACACCTGGCATTTGGCATCTAATCCGCCGTTTGGAATCGGCGCATTCCTTACGCCGCCGCCGTGCGCATTATAGACGAAGTCAACCAGTTCCAAACCTTCCGAAAAAGGCCCTGCCCCTGTAGAGCAACTTCCGCAATCACCCATTTTTTAACCCCCTTAGTTTATCTGGAAATTTTTTATAAAAGAATTATATCTAACCTGCTTCTGAAAATCAATAAATAATAAAAGTCTTGTTTATAGGCTTGAAAGATTTCTCTTGAGTAATTACTATCAATATGTTTAAAATTGCCGCCAGATAGAAAAAGGAGAACTATGACTGATACTTATTCAATAATTGTTTATGCATTAATATTTATCGGCATGCTTGCAATTATTTTTGTTGGCGGAAGGTATGCGCGGAAAATTCCCTCTGATATGGCAAAGAGGATAAACCAGATAAGTTTTGGCATTGCAATAGGCAGCGGCATACTTCTTTATTTATTGCATATTGTCTTCTTTATGTATCTGTTTCTTGCCGCTCTTGTGGTATTTTTCCTGTTTTTTAATTACAAAGAAGAGGGCTAATCAATCCCTTCTATTTCAACCCCGTTTTCCTGCAGTAGCTTTGCCGTTAAACCCATGCCGTTAACCGGTTTTCCGTTTTTATAAATAAAACGTACGCCGCAGGAAGGGCTCTTTTCCTTAAGAACAGCCATTTTTATATTAAGGAGTTTGGCAATCTTTAAGGCTTCATTTGCGCCGTTTTTGAACTCCTTTGTTACATCACTGCCGTTTATATCAATGACCATAACTCCCCCTTTCCCCCTCTTTAATAAAGAGGGGGCGGGGGGAGTTATTTCTGCCTTAGGCCTGGGCGTAGGAAGTCCTCCAAGTTGTTCGGGGCAGGCCGGAATTAAGATTTCATGACAAAATCGTTTGATTAAATCTTCACGAAGGACGTTTGTTCCGTCAAAGCGGCAGTTTATCCCAAGAAGGCAAGCGCTGATAAGGATGGGTGACCGGTTTTTTATAATATAATTACCTTTCTTCCTTTTATTTGAATCCTTCCTTGCGCAATGAGCCCGATTGCCTGCGGATATATCCTGTGCTCCTCTTTCAGAATCTTTTTGGAAAGGGCTTCTTCTGTGTCATCATCATCCACAGGCACAACAGCTTGAATAATTATCGGCCCTGTATCAACCCCTTCGTCAACAAAATGGACTGTGCACCCGGAAAATTTCACGCCGTACTCAACCGCTTTTTTTTGCGCATGTAGCCCCGGAAAAGCAGGAAGCAGGGCAGGGTGGATATTTATTATCCTCATGGGGAATGATTTGATAAGGACAGGGGTTAGAAGCCGCATGAAACCCGCTAAAACCACCAAGTCTACGGAATGCGACTTAAGTATTTCAACAATATGACTGTCGTAATCCTCTCTTGTCTTAAAATGGCTGTCAGCGATAATAAATGTCGGTATGAGGTGTTTTTTTGCCCGCTCAACGGCATAGGCATTTGCATTGTTGCTGATAAGAATCTTTATCTTTGCATCAAGCCTTCCGGCCTCTATGTTGTCTATTATGGCCTGAAGGTTTGTGCCGTCGCCTGAGACAAGGACGCCCAAGTTAATCATATAATTGAAACCTGTTCTTCTTTGCCATTCCTCTTTTTTATTTCACCTATCAAAAAAGCCTTTTCATTTAATGCCTTTAATTTCCTGATAACCCTGTCAGCATCGTTTTTTGATATAATTATCACCATGCCTATGCCGCAGTTCAATGTCCTGAACATCTCTTTTTCCGCTATCTTGCCTCCATCCTGTATGAATCTGAATATAAAAGGCATCTTCCACGCATTTCTTGCAATAACCGCCTTGCAGTTGTGCGGCAGAATCCTTGGGGTGTTCTCGATAAGCCCGCCGCCTGTGATATGCGCGATTCCTTTTATATTAAATTCCTTGCTAATTGCTTTTATAGTCTTTACATATATTCTTGTCGGCGTAAGAAGCTCTTCGCCGAGATTTTTTTTAAGTCCGGCTATGCGGCTTTTGACATTTAATTTTAGCTTATCAAATATTACCTTTCTTGCCAGAGAATATCCGTTGCTGTGCAGACCGCTGGATGCAAGGCCGATTATCTTATCCCCTGGTTTTATACCGGAGCCGTCTATGATTTTATTTTTTTCCACTATGCCGACAACAAAGCCTGCCAGGTCATATTCTCCGTCTTTATAAAACCCAGGCATCTCCGCTGTTTCGCCGCCCACCAGCGCGCATTCAGCCTCTTTACACCCGTTTGCAATGCCTTTGATTACAGCAGCGGCATTCTTAGCATTGAGCCTTCCTGTTGCAAAGTAATCCAGAAAAAACAAAGGCTCTGCCCCGCTTACAATCACATCATTTACGCCCATTGCAACCAGGTCTATGCCAATGGTATCGTGCCTGTTGAGCATAAATGCAATTTTTAATTTTGTCCCGACTCCGTCAGTTGATGAGACAAGCGCAGGGTTTTTATATTTTTTAAGATTAAGCGAAAACAGGGCGCCGAAACCGCCAATGCCTCCCATAACCTCCGGCCTGGATGCGGCTCCGGCAATAGGCCTTATGAGGTTTACCAGCCTTTCGCCTTCATCTATATTTACGCCTGCCTTTTTATAGGTAATGCCGCGCATTCCAAACTCTCCTGTTTTTGTATGATGTAAAGGTTAATCTAATTAAAAATCAAAGTCAATTCTTTTTGAGGAAAATTTGATTGGAATAGACAGGATGTTTATGGTAAATAACCTCTATTGGTTAAATAAATAAAGGAGGAGGCATGAAAAGAGTAGCCGTTATTGCAAAGCTTGATAAACCCGAGGCCATTAAAATAGCGAAAGAAATCGTTAAGTGGCTTAAAGAAAAAGGGATTGAGGTATATCTGGATGTCGGTCTTGGAAAGAGACTTGGGATTTCAAAGACCTGTTCAAGGGAGAGGTTGCCATCCCTTGCTGATATTATAATAGTTCTCGGTGGCGACGGGACAATGCTCTCCGCTGCACGGTTGATTGCTGATAAAAAAACCCCGATACTTGGCATTAACCTGGGAGGGCTTGGTTTCCTTACTGCGATTACGGTAAAGGAGATATATCCTGTATTAAAGAAGGTAATAAGAGATGATTTTGATACAGAGGAGAGGATGATGCTCTCTGTCCGGATATACAGAAAGAATAAGAAGGTATCGGAACATATTGCGCTGAATGATGCTGTTGTAAAGGGGATAATGGCAAGGCTCATCAACTTTGATGCCCGTATCAATAAGGAGTATGTTACCACCTACAGGGCGGACGGCCTTATAGTTTCAACACCTACAGGCTCCACTGCCTATTCCCTCTCTGCAGGCGGGCCAATACTCTATCCTACCATACACTCAATCATTGTAGCTCCCATATGCCCCTTTACACTGACCAATCGGCCTGTTGTCATACCTGACTGGATGAGTGTGGAGATATTGATAAAGCCCAGGCAGCAGAATATCCTCCTAACGCTTGACGGCCAGTTTGACCTGCCTCTAATGGGAGGGGATGTAGTAGCGGTAGAGAGGTCAGAGACGTGCGTATACCTTGTAAAATGCCCTGGCAAGAGCTATTTTGATATATTGAGGGAAAGGCTTATGTGGGGAGGGAAGTAGGCGGGTGCTATTACAACTCAACATAAGGGATTTTGCAATAATTGACAACCTGCAAGTATCGTTCGGCAAAGGTCTGAATATCCTTACAGGTGAGACAGGCGCGGGAAAGTCCATAATAGTTGACGCTGTTAAGCTCATTCTCGGAGACAGGGCTTCTCAGGATGACATAAGGTCTTCAAAGGATGAGGCAGTTGTGGAGGCTATGTTTGACGCTGCGCCTCTTGATATAGCAGGGATACTTGAGTCAGCGGGGCTTCCCAATGAAGAAAATCTTATAATAAAACGGGTTATAAACCGCTCAGGCAAAAACAGGATATTCATAAACAGCAGCATGGCCAATCTTACGGCGCTTCAGGACATAGGCAGCCGCATTATAGATATATACGGACAGCACGACCATCAGTCCCTAACAAGACCGGAAGAGCATATTGACATTCTGGACAGCTTCGGTGCGCTTACGGCTATGAAGCAG
>CAZVZI010000020.1:4987-11917 GCA_964631455.1 uncultured Thermodesulfobacteriota bacterium
TATAAAGAATATATCTCTATAAAATCGGAATTGGATAAACTTGTTTCAGAAAGCCGGCGACTTGCCGAGAAGCAGGATTTTCTGAGTTTTCAGTCAAAGGAGATAGAAGCCGCAGCGCTTAAAACAGGCGAAGATGAGGAACTGAAAAAGAAAAAGGAGATCCTCGCCCACGCGGAAAAACTCTTTGACGCAAGCAACAGCGGCCATGAAATTCTGTATTCATCAGGCGGGTCGGTGTTAGAGCGGATAAGCCATGTTCTGAACAGGTTAAAGGATGTTTCACGATTTGACGAGCGATTGAAACCGACGGTTGAAGCTCTGGAATCCGCTTCTTGTCAGATAGAAGATGCCGCCTCGTTTCTGCGGGATTACAGCGGCGGCAATCGTTTTGAGCCAGGCAGGCTTGAAGAGGTTGACAACAGGCTTGATGCGATAAATAAGCTCAGGAAAAAATACGGCCAGACTATCGAGGTTATTCTTCAGAAAAAGGCAGAGATAGACAAGGAACTGGACGGCATTATCCATCATGATGAAAGGATGGAAGAATTGAAAAAGGCTTTGGATATTTCCAAGGATAAGGCGGTTGGTCTTGCAAAAAAACTCTCGGATAAAAGGGCTGGCGCAGGCAGGATGTTAAAGAAAAAGATTGAGCAGGAACTGGCTGACCTCGGCATGAAAAGGACAGTATTTAATGTAACTCAAAATTTTAGCCTTGATGAGGCTGGTAATTTTCAGCTGAGTGAAAACGGCATAGACAAAATAGAATTTTTTATATCTCCCAATCCTGGCGAAGAGCCGAAGCCCCTTGCCAAGATAGCTTCCGGCGGGGAGCTTTCAAGGATTATGCTTGCAATAAAAAGGATAATGACAACAGGAAAGATACCTGTTTTGATATTTGATGAGGTGGATGCAGGCATAGGCGGCGGCACAGCGGAGGTTGTGGGCAAAAAATTAAAAGAGGTGTCAAAAAACCATCAGGTTCTCTGTATTACCCATCTGCCGCAGATTGCCGCGTATGCTGACGCGCACTATTCTATTTCAAAAGAGGTGCGTGGAGGGAGGACAGTTACAAAGGTCAAAGAATTAAAGGGAGACGAGAAGATTGCAGAACTTTCGCGAATGTTGGGCGGAGTGAAGATTACAAGCAAGACAAAGGAACACGCAGTAGAGATGCTGGAGAATGCAAAAAATACAGGCGAAAGGTGAGGTAATAGGAATAACTACCACTTATTTTTTAGCCAATGGCCTATAGCCTCTTGCCAACAAATAAAACAAATGCTATCAGAGCTGTTACTGTTCCGTAAAGGAATGTCGCCTCAGGCCCGATTTTATCCCATAAAGCCCCTGCAATGATGCTTGCCGGCAAAAGCGCCAGGCCGATTGCCGTATGATAGATGCCGAATGCGGTCGCCTTTCTTTCAGGCGGCGCAATGTTTGCAAGATACGCTCTCTGAGCGCCTTCGCTCGTGCCTTTAAAAAGGCCGTACAAAATAAACAGCCCCCATATATGGAGTTGATTTGTGGCAAAGGCAAGGCCTGCGTATATAGCCGCATAAAATAAAAACCCGGACAGTATCATCTTTCGCATCCCGATTTTATCCGCCAGAATGCCCATCGGAGCTGAAGATAACGAATAAACCAGATTGAATACAAGATAGATTATCGGAATAAGTTCCTTTGATACGCCGATATTCTCAGCCCTTAATATCAAGAATGCGTCGCTTGAATTTCCTATTGAAAAAACAGCTATCACAAGGATATATTTTTTAAAGTTGCCGTTAAAGTCCTTGAAAGTAAGTTTTGGAAGCCCTGTCATTTCCCGCACATGTTTTTTTTCGGTTATAAAAAAGATTATGAGAAGAACTGCAATTATGCCGGGGATGATGGAAAGCCAGAACACGAGCCTAAAGTTATTAAGAAACAGCGCGAGCACTAAAAATGCTATTGCAGGGCCTATGACAGCGCCTATCGTATCCATGGCCCTGTGAAACCCAAATGCCTTACCGAGGCTGTTGTTTTCTACCGAGTCTGCTATGATTGCGTCCCTCGGCGCAGTGCGGACTCCCTTGCCGAACCTGTCCACAAACCGTGCTGTCAAAACCTCTCCCCAGCTTGCAGAGGTTGCCATTATCGGTCTACTCAGAACTGACACGCCGTATCCGATGCCCATCAGTAGTTTTCGCTTGCCCATCTTATCGGAGAGCCACCCTGAGAACACCTTCAATATGCTTGCGGTTGATTCTGCAATGCCTTCGATGATGCCGAGGGTTGCCTTGCTTGCGCCGAGCACAGTGGTCAGAAAAATGGGGAGCAGCGGGTATATCATTTCGGAAGATATATCCATAAAAAGGCTTACAAGCCCTGCTGCAAATACATTTCTTGGAAGGCCGAGAATTTTTTTGTTTTGCATGGCAGGTTAATTTTTACCCTATTTTCAGACATATTACAAGCCGGCATAAAAAATCTTACTCTTTCCCTTGACTACCAATACCAAATTAAGATAATGTAACAATTTGAAATTTTAAGGAAAGGGATTGTCTAAATGGCAGAAAAGATTGGTGAGATTGACCAGAGGATTAATAAATTAGAAACATTGAAGCGGATGGGTATAAATCCATACCCCAATGATTTTGCGGCAAATGATACTGCTAAGGGGATAACAGACTGCTGCGGCGCATTGGATAAAGAAGCGCTTGAGGCCAAAAATGAAACAGCCGGGCTTGCAGGCAGGATTATGGCTTTCAGGGATTTCGGCAAGGCGTCTTTTCTGCATATCCAGGACAGGACAGGCAGGATTCAGGTATATGTCAGAAAGGATTTGATTGGTGAGGATGAGTATAAAATTTTCAGAAATTTTGATGTAGGGGATATTATCGGCGTTGAAGGAAAGGTTTTTCGTACCAAAACAAACGAGCTTACAATAGAAGCAAAAAACATCAGGCTTCTGGCAAAATCGCTTTTGCCCTTGCCTGAAAAGTGGCACGGACTTACGGATGTTGAGACGCGCTACCGCCAGAGGTATCTTGACCTTATAACAAATTCCGAAGTAAAAGATGTCTTTATCAAGAGGGTAAATATAATCCGGCTTATAAGGGAGTTTTTAAACAAGAGGGATTTTATAGAGGTTGAAACCCCCATGATGCAGTCCATCCCGGGCGGCGCGGCGGCGCGGCCTTTTAAGACCCATCACAATGCCCTTGATATAGATTTGTTTCTGCGGATAGCGCCGGAGCTTTATTTGAAAAGGCTTGTCATAGGCGGGTTTGAAAGGGTTTATGAGATAAACAGGAATTTTAGAAACGAGGGCATATCAACCCAGCACAATCCCGAATTTACCATGCTGGAGTTTTATCAAGCCTATGCCACATTTGAAGATTTGATGACTTTGACAGAGGAGATGATTTCATCCATTGCAATGGAAATATGCGGCGCATTGCAGATAGAATATCAAGGACAAAAGATTGATTTAGCACCTCCTTGGCAGAGGATTAGTGTAAGAGATGCGATACTAAAATACAGCGATGCGGATGAAACGATATTCATGGATAAGAAAAAGGCCATTGCCTATGCAAAAAAAATCGGCATTGATTTGCCTGAGGCGTTCAGCCACGGAAAGATTATTTTAGAGATATTTGAAAAAACAGCTGAGTCCAAATTCATTCAACCGACATTTGTTACTCATTATCCTCTGGATGTTTCGCCGCTTTCCAGAAAAAATGAAAAAGATCCGGCAATAGTTGACAGGTTTGAGCTTTTGGTTTGCGGCAGGGAAATCGCCAACGCCTTCTCGGAACTAAATGACCCCATAGACCAGAAGGAGAGATTCAGGCAGCAGGTTGAGGAAAGGGAGGCTGGCGATACCGAGGCGCATATCATGGACGAGGATTTTGTGACCGCGCTTGAATACGGCATGCCGCCGACAGCAGGCGAGGGCATAGGCATTGACAGGCTTGTAATGCTTTTAACCAACTCGGCGTCCATAAGGGATGTAATATTGTTTCCACAGTTGAGGGCGGAAAAATAGTATCAAAGGGTCAAAGTTTTTACTCTGACTCCATGACTCTCTGACTCTTAAACATTATGGCATACGAGCTCTTTATAGGATTACGGTATCTTAAGGCCAAGCGCAAGCAGACCTTTATTTCCATCATAACCTTTATATCCATACTGGGGGTTGTTGTTGGTGTGACGGCTCTTATTGTTGTTCTTTCTGTGATGACTGGATTTGAAGAAGATTTAAGGGATAAAATACTTGGGGTTAATGCGCATCTGGTGGTTATGGAACTGGGCAAGGGCATGAAGGATTATAAAGGGGTAACCGAAAAGGCAAAAAAGGTGGAAGGTGTTGTCGGCGCCACGCCGTTTATATACAATCAGGCCATGCTTTCAACTGAAAGCGGAGTTGTAGGCGCAGCGATCAGAGGGTTGGATGTTGACAGTGTCGGAGATGTAATAGACCTGCCGAAGAAGATCAGCTCAGGCAACCTCGAAGGGCTTAAGATTTCGCTGAAGGATAAATATATTCCGGGCTCGCCGCTGCCCGGGATAGTTCTGGGCAAAGAGCTTTCCAGAAATCTTGGCGCTGCCTTGGGCGATGAGGTAAATGTCATATCCCCATACGGCGCCATGACAGCGGCAGGCCCTGTTCCAAGGGTTGCAAGATTTAAAGTGTCCGCAATCTTTGAATTCGGCATGTACGAGTACGATTCGTCTATGGCGTTTATATCTTTGGAAAGCGCAAATAAATTTTTCAGGATGGGCGATACTGCCTCAGGCGTGGAGGTCAAGATAAAGGATATCTATCATGCCGAAGAGATTGGCAAGGATATACAAAAGACCCTTGGAGGGTTTTATTATATAAGGACATGGATGGATATGAACAGAAACCTGTTTTCAGCGCTTAAATTGGAAAAGGTAGCGATGTTTATAATACTAATATTGATAGTTATAGTTGCCGCCCTTAATATTATATCCGCCCTCATCATGGTAGTTATGGAAAAGGGCAAGGACATCGCAATACTTAAATCCATGGGTGCAACCGCAGGCGGGATAATGCGGATATTTATGATAGAGGGTCTGGTGATAGGATTCAGCGGCACTGCAGGCGGCGTGGCGCTGGGGGTTATCGCAGCCCTTAATCTGGAGAAGGTGGTTGGGCTTGTGGAAAGGTTTTTTGGTTTTAAGGTCCTTCGCCCTGATGTATATTATATCGATAAACTTCCTTCGAAGGTTGATCCTTATACGGTGGCAACAATAGCATTGGCGGCTATTATCATAAGTTTTCTGGCAACGATTTACCCCTCATGGAGGGCCTCCAAACTGGATCCGGTTGAGGCGTTGAGATATGAGTAAGATGGAAAAGTTTAAAACAACGGAGGAGAACTATGGCTTCTGATATTGGCGATATTAACGCTATAAAAGATAAGGCGGAAGGTTACTTTTCCAAAGGCAAATTTAAAGAGGCTGTTGAGGCATACGAGAGCATAAGGCCTTATTCAAGCAAGGATCCGAGGATTGCGCTGCGGATTGGGGATATTTACAGGAAATTGGGTAAAAATGATGATGCTGTAGATGCGTATAAGCAAGCTATAAATATATTTATTTCACAAGGTTTTGTTACCAAGGCGATAGGCGTCTGCAAGATTATCATGGACATAGACCCGTCCCAGTCGGCTGTCCAGAAAAAGATAGCAGAGCTGTATACTAAAAAAGGCATTGTGACAGAAGGGGAAAAAAAGGCCGAAGCGACAAAACCTGCTGCCGGCCAGCCGCCTTCTGCACATAGTAATGCAAAGGCTGCTGAAGAACAGTCTATCAAGTTTCCGAGGACACCGCTTTTTTCCGACCTTACAAGAGATGAATTGATTGCAGTTATCGGCAGGGTCAAACACCAGATGCTCTCTCCGGGGGTATTTGTATTTCAGGAGGGAGAAAAGGGCGATTCCATCTACATAGTTGTCAGCGGGACTTTGGATATAATTGCCAGAGACAAGAAAGGTAATAATGTCGTATTGGCTACGCTCAAGGAAGGCGAATTCTTCGGGGAGTTCGGTTTCTTTTCAAATGCTAAACGAGAGGCGTCAGTGAGGGCAACATCCCCTGCAAGCATCCTTGAGATTGCCAAGGGCGACATAGATGACATTATTGCAAAGCATAAAAGGGTTGCGCAGGTGCTTTTTGATTTTTATAAGGAAAGGGTAGTTGACAGACTTATGGCCCTGTCTCCTATATTTGAACCATTGACCTCTTCCGATAGAAAGGCGGTCCTTGCAAGATTGACATCCAGGAAGTTTGAACAAGGTGTAAACATAGTTAATCAGGGCGAAATCGGCGACACCATGTATTTGATAAAAGAAGGCAATGTCAAGGTCTGGGTTGATGATCCCCAAAAAGGCAAGATAGTAATGACTGTGCTTGAGGAAGGAGACTTTTTTGGAGAGATAGCCCTGGCTACCGCAAAACCGCGCGTCGCCAGTTGCACCGCTGTCACTAACACGGAACTTGTTCTGTTTTCACGTCCCATGATAAAAGACATATTGGCTAAGTATCCTGATATAAAGAGGATATTGGAGGATGTTATAAAGGCAAGGGTTGCGGATGTTATAAAGGCAAAAGAGATTCAGACCGCTGCGCTAATTTAGTTGACGCTGAAAAATGCCCATCTGTTGCGTTGTCGCTGCGGTTTCTGCGCTCAATATACTGCAAAGTATGTCTCGCTTGAAGCCTTGCTCCGCCTTGCATCTGTGCAATTTTTGAGCGTCAACTTTACATGTAAAGGAATGTTTTTCTATTGCTGGATATAGGATGATGTTATGGAACTGATAAAAATATCTGGTTTATATAAATCCTACGGCAATGGCGCAAAAAAAGTTGAGGTTCTCAAAGGCATTGACCTGTCTGTTTCAAAGGGAGAGACGGTGGCTGTGGTTG